>CALATR010001088.1 GCA_937891875.1 uncultured Pseudomonadota bacterium
CCATCATCGACGCGCTCAACGAGATCCTCACCGGGGAACTCACGGCGATCAACCAGTACTTCCTGCATGCGCGCATGTGCGACAACTGGGGCCTGGAGCGCCTGGGCAAGAAGATCTACGCCGAGTCCATCGACGAGATGAAGCACGCCGATCAGCTCATCGAGCGGGTGCTCTACCTGGACGGGCTGCCCAACGTGCAGCGCCTCGGCCGCGTCCGCATCGGCGAAGACGTGCGCGAGGTCATCGTCTCCGACATGGCGCTGGAGCAGGAGGCCATCCCCCGCCTCAACGCCGCCATCGCCCTGTGCGTGGAGCACGGCGACAACGGCAGCCGCCACCTCCTGGAGGAGATCCTGGTGAGCGAGGAGGAGCACCTCGACTGGCTCGAGTCCCAGCTGCACCTCATCGACACCTACGGCATCGCCCACTACGCGTCCCAGCAGATCCGCGAGTAGGGGGCGGCCCTCGCTCCCAGATCCTTGCCGCCTCCACACGGTGGCGTTAGTCCCGCGGGGTCTCGGATCCGGAAGAGCTGCGGCCCTGCCCACCGGGCGCTGACCGCACCACCCGATCCACTGCATCTTGCCGCACTGCGGCGCCACGTTCGTGGCACGAATCGAGGAATGTCATGGCCAAGACGAGCATCCTGAACCGGCAGAAGAAGCGTGAGAAGCTGGTGCGCCAGTACGCCGCCAAGCGCGCGGAGCTGAAGCGTCAGGCGAAGGACACCTCCCTGACTCCCGAGGCGCGCATGGCCGCCCGCGAGTCCCTGGCCAAGCTGCCTCGCAACAGCTCGCCGGTGCGCCTGGTCAGCCGCTGCATGGTCTCCGGCCGTGGCCGCGGCGTGTACCGCAAGTTCCGCCTGTCCCGCATCGCCTTCCGCGAGCTTGCCCACGCTGGCCAGCTCCCGGGCGTGCACAAGGCTTCCTGGTAGTCACCGCGCCGCTGGAGCACGTCATGCGCTCCTGGCAGCCGCTGCACCGGACCTTCACCGCCAGCGCAGCCCTCTGTGGGCTCGCGCTGGTTTCGTGCGTTCGCCCCTCGCCGACCGGCGGGCCCGACGCGGTCGACACCACGGTGGACCTGGGCGACCGCAAGCTGGACCTGGCGCCGTTCCTGACGGGCTACCCGTACCACCTCGCCACCCCGGTGTTCGCGGAAGGCCAGCTCCTGGTCGACCACCAGGGCGCCACCCGCACCCTGCGGTCGGTGGCGGCGGACTTCGACGGGGCACCGCCGGATCTATCCGCTTCCAAGCCGATCAGCGACGTGGACTGGGACTCGCGCAACCGCTGGGACCTCGAGTACCACGCGGCCGATCAGAGCCTCTACTGGCAGGGCGACGCCGTCAACGACGAGAAGATCGACCTGTGGCGCATGCCGCTCGCCGGGGGCGCCCCCGAGCGCCTCACCGATGAGCCCTACGTCTACGGCTTCTCCTTCTCCCCCGACGGCTCCGAGCTGGCCCTGATCCCCCGCCGCGGCGAGGGCCCATACTCCTCCTGCCTCGAGCGCATGGACCCCGAGACGCTGCAGCGCACGCCGGTGCTGTGCGACACCCCCGAGGCCACGCTCACCTGGAACAAGCCCAGCTGGGCTCCTGACGCCCGCGGCGTGCTGACCCGCGTCAACCTGGACGGCCAGCGCTCCCGCGCCAACCTCGCCTGGGTCGACTTCGAGCAGCCCGGCCTGCGCCTGCTGCTGGATCCGGCGCCCACCCGCCGCTCCGCCTTCGCGCTCGACACCTGGCTCGACGACAACACCGCCGTGGTCTTCGTCAACGACGACGCCAAGGAACGGGTGGTGGCGCTGGACGTACGCGACGGGTCCACCCGTGACCTGTGGACCTTCGAGCGTCCGATGCAGTGGGTCGAGCTCCTGGCTCCCGACGGGCAGCAGCGGCTGATCCTCATCGAGCACGAGCCGGTCCAGGACACCATCACCCTGGTGGATCCGGCGACCGGGAAGGCGCTCGACAGCAAGACCGTGAACGGCACCCTGCACTGGCTCGGCGACGACGACGACGACCGCGCGCTCCTCGAGGTGGTGTCCGCCGGTTCGCCCCTGCAGACCCAGGTCCTGACGGCCACCCCCGACAGCCTGTCCCTGCGCCCCTGGGTCGCCCTGCCGGACAGCCTGCTCGACACCCTGGTCGCCTGCGACGTGGAGCGGGTCAGCTACCCGACCTTCGACCAGGACCCCGCCACCGGCGAGCTCCGCCAGCTGCACGCCTACCTCTTCACCCCCAAGGACGGCCCGCCCCGCGCGAAGCAGCCGGTGCGCATCACGGCCTTCTACGGCGGCGAGAACCGCTACTCCGACGAGACGCAGATCCACTGCGCTGCCGGGGTCGCCACCCTGTCCCCCGCGGTCCGCGGCACCCACGACTTCGGCCCCGCCTTTGCCGCGCTGAACGATGGTGACCTCGGCGGCGACGAGCTCATCGACGTCTTCGAGGCCGCGCGCTGGCTGGAGACCCAGGGCTTCTCCCGCGGCAAGATCGGCGTCTATGGCGGATCTCACGGCGGCTACGCGACGATGCGGGCCCTGACCTACCCGCCGGGTACGAACGACCACGGCGCCGAGCGGATCTACCCGCTGGCGTTCGGAGTCAGCCGGGCCGGCTTCAGCGACATCGTCACCTTCCACGCCAGCAGCAACATCCCCGACTGGGTGCTGCTCGAGGCCGGCGACCCCGCCACCGAGGCGGACAAGCTGAAGGACCGCAGTCCGCTCTCCCATGTGGACCTGCTGCAGGCGCCGATCCTGCTCATCCACGGCGAGAACGACAGCCGGGTCCCGGTCGCGGAGAGCCGCCAGTTCGCAGCGGCGTGCGAGGCGGCCGGAAAGGACTGCGTCTACCTGGAGTTCACCGGGATGGGCCACCACATCAAGGGCGTCGAGAACCTGGTGCGGCAGTACCAGGCCACGTTCGACCTGATCCGGCGGGCGACCGCAGAGTAGAGCCGCCTGAGAGCATCCGTTGCTGCGAGCAGGGGAGTGGCGGGGCGGTGCCGCTGGCCGTCATCCGTTGCTGCGAGCAGGGGAGTGGCGGGGCGGTGCCGCTGGCCTCCATCCGTTGCTGCGAGCAGGGGAGTGGCGGGCG
>CALATR010001089.1 GCA_937891875.1 uncultured Pseudomonadota bacterium
ATGCCGAGGTTAGATCAGACGAGACCCTCAACGTCAAGATCAATCAAGTAGTCCTAGCCGTCCGCCGGGCGGCGCAGCGAGGACAGGACGCCTGCCCCCCGCGGGGTAGGCTCCGCCCGTGAACGAACGCCCGCCGTCCGGACCCGCACTCGCGCTCACCCTGCTCGCCGGGGTGCTGTTCGCGCTGTCCGCGTGGCACTTCGCCCCCCACCAGGGCGACGACGGCTTCATCTTCCTGCGCTACGCCCAGCGCCTCGCCAGCGGGCACGGCCTCGGGTTCACCGACGGGGTCGCGCCGGTCGAGGGCTACAGCTCGCCCCTGTGGCTGCTCCTGCTGACCGGCCCGGCGGCCCTGGGCGTCGACCTCGTCGTCGCGGTCAAGGTGCTCTCCGCGCTCTCCGTCGGCGCCCTGCTCGCCGGGGTCTGGATCCTGGTGCGCCAGCTCGGTGGATCCGCGCTGCACGCTGCGGTCGCCTGGCTCGCCCTGGCCCTGCTTCGCCCGCCGATGTTCTGGGCGTTCACCGGCCTCGAGACTCCACTCTACGCCGCCACCATGGTCTGGACCGCGGTCGGCCTCGCCCGGGGTCGCGGGCTGTGGGCCGTCGGCGGTGGCGTGCTCGGCGTGCTCCGTCCGGAAGGACCCGGGCTCGCCGTCGTGACCCTGCTCCTCGGCGCCTTCCGCGAGCGTCGCCTGCCCCGGGTGTGGGAGGTCGTCGCCGCCCTCGGTCCCGCCGCGGTCTGGCTCGTCGTGCGCCTCGTCGTCTACGGCGACGTGCTGCCCAACACCTTCTACGCCAAGGCCGCCGGCGCCCCGGTCGCCCAGGCCCTGCGCGGGCTCGCCTACGCCGGCCTGCTCACCCCCGGACTCGCGCTCATCGCGATCGGCTGGTGGCTCGGCCGGGACGCGCCGCGCCAGGACGGTGATCCCGAGCGCGACCCCCGCGCGATCCCCGCCATCCTCGGCCTCACCGGCACCCTGCTCGCGGTGGTCATCGCCGGCGGCGGCGACTGGATGTGGTTCGCTCGCCTGCTGGTGCCGATCCTGCCGCTCACCATCGTGCTCCTGGTCACGGCGCGCCCGGGCATGCCCCGCCTGGTGTCCCTCGCCGCGATCCTCGGCCTCATCCCTCACCTCTCGCCCATCGGCACCTGGGACGACATCCGCTCGTTCGAGCCCCTGCCCATGGAGGCGTTCCAGGAGGGCGGCATGACCGGCGCCGAGCAGGCCGCCGGGCGCTGGCTGCAGGCCCACGCCGAGCCCGGCGCGCTGGTCGCGATCAACCACGCGGGCGCCCTGCCCTACGCCGCCCCCGACCTGCGCTTTCTCGACATGACCGGGCTGCTGGACGCCCACATCGCCCACGAGGCGAGCGGGGGCCTGCACGAGCGCTACGACGTCGACCACGTGCTCGAGCAGGACCCCGCCTGGGTGGTGCTGCACACGCGCTCGCCGCTGACCGCGGAGCTGGGCGTCGCCACCCCCGACTACTGGGTCGGCGAGACCGCCCTGGTGCAGGACCCTCGCTTCGCCGAGCGCTACGAGCCCGCGGGTGCGGCGTGGTCGTGGCAGTGGGTGGCGGCGAACACGTCGTACACGGTGATCTACCGCCGCCGGTGATCCGCTTGCCGGTGGAGATCACGCCTTGGCGGGCTGGTTCTCCTTCGCCTTCTTCGGCGGACGCTGCCCGCGACGGTCCAGGTAGGTCCAGACGAGGCCGGCCATGGCCGCACCGTTGGCGAGACCGGCCAGCACGGCGCCCACGGCGAGCCCGAGGGGCGGCAGGGGGACCGCACCGGGCATGGCCTGGGCGGTGGCCCACCCGGCGAGCATGCGGCCGACCTGGTAGACGCCCTCGTCATCGGCGAACTCGGAGCCGAAGCCCGCGGTGAACTGCACGTAGTCGACCAGCAGCACGCCGAGGAGCTGCAGCACCAGGCCGGGGACGAAGCCCAGCGCGAGCACGTTGAACACCGGGCGCCACCAGCCGCGGGTGAGTCGCGACGACTCCTTGAACGGCGGCAGGTCGGGGTGGAGTACCGCAATGTGTACGGTGAACGCCATCATCAGCGCATAGACCAGGCCCGGGATGACCAGCGCCTGCAGGCCCAGGAAGATGACGGTCGCGGTGGCGCCGTGCACGGCGAGGGCGCCGCCGAGCTGGGAGCGCCACAGTCCCAGGGCGCGGCCCACGTCGACCTTGCCGTGCTGGTGGAGATCCGCGCCCAGCGCGACCCACAGCAGCGACAGCAGGCCGCCGCCAAACAGCCAGAAGCCGAAGGTGAGCGACGCGGAGAAGAAGCCCGGCGGGGCCTGGTCCGGCCCGACCAGCTCGGCCAGGCGGGGCCAGAAGGCGACCGCGGCGATGGCGACCGGGAGCATGGCCAGGGTGGGCAGCCACGACGCCCGGCTGGCCTTCTTGCGGTTGAGGAGCTGCAGCACCAGCCAGATGCCCAGCACGGCCAGCACACCCAGCAGGATCTGGAAGATGAGGAGCTGGCCGTCCTGCACCGGACCGAGCGTGCCGTTGACGAGCTTGTCGCGCAGGGTCGCCTGGCGGAACCAGGGCATGGCGAGCGCCTCGATGGCGTAGACGGCGGCGCCGCCGATCGCGAGGGCAGGCAGGGTGACGTGGGGGGCGGCCATCAGCGCGGAGAGCCCCTTGAGCACCGCGGCGGGCGCGAGGGTGCGCGACTCCCACTTCTTGAGCGCCTTCTTGCGCTTCTCCTCCGACGGGGTGCCCGACAGCAGGCTCATCGTGAGGCCGAGGGAGACGATGGGGACCAGCAGCAGGACCGCGTCGTCGGTGGGGCGGCCGAGGTCGCGCAGCCGGCCCGCGGTGACCGGCCACTTCAGCAGCTGGGTCACGACGATCGCAGCGAGGGCGAGCAGCGGGGAGATCAGCGGCTCGGGGCTGCCGCCGACCGGGAACATCGCCGCGACGGCGCCGAGCTGCAGGCCCGAGAGCACCAGCCACACTCCGAGCCATGGAAAGAGCCCGAGCCTGCGCATGCGCCGTCACCTCCGTACTCGCCGCGGGACTGAAAGGCCGACGACGGCCGGAGGGTAACCCAAGGCGCGCGCGGATCCGACCCCCCGGACATCCCCCCCGGGAGGTCCTCCATGCTCATCGCCGGGCTCCTCATCGCCAGCCAGGCGCTCGCCTTCGAGCCCGCCGTCAACAAGCACGGCGCCGAGGTCTCGTGGGACGTGATGCCGGTGCACTGGACCTACGACGACGAGGGGCGGCCTGGCGAGGTCGCAGAGGACGAGGCCCTGGGCGCACTGCGCGAGGCCTTCGCCTCCTGGAACGCCGTCCCCGGAGCGCGGGTGCGCTTCATCGAGGACGACGGCACCACGCCGCTGGACGAGCTCAACGTCGTCTACTGGAAGCCCGAGTGGGAGTGGGACGCGGACATCCTGGCGCTGACCTCGACCTGGTCCCAGGAGGACGGCGAGATCACCCGGTTCGCGATCGCCATCAACGGGCAGGCAGACTGGGCCACCGACGGCCGAAAGGAATCGATGGACCTCCAGAATGCGCTGACCCACGAGGTCGGCCACGCCCTGGGCCTCGGCCACGACGAGTCGCACGCCGAGGCGACCATGGCGCCGACCGCCGGGTTCGGCGAGACCGGCAAGAGAAAGCTGCATCGCAGCGATGAGGACGGCGCACGGTACCTCTACCCGGACGGATCCGTGCCGATGGGCTGTGCGTCGTCTCCCGCTCCCCCCAGCGTCCTGTGGGCGCTGGCCCTGGGCATCCTGGCTGCCTTCCGCAGCCGCCACCGCTCCCGCAAGGAGGACTGATGTACCCCGACTCCTTCTTCCGTCCGCCGCGTCCGGCGACCCCGTGAGGACCGTGCTGGTCGTGCTGGCCCTGGCCCTGACGGGTCCGGCGCTGGGCGCGCGCACCGAGTCCCCCACCGACGTCGCCACCCTGGCGTCCACCGCGAAGAGCGTCGTGCACGTGCGCGTGGCGAAGGCCGAGACCTTCCGCGAGCGCTACGACGTCAAGACGACCTACACGCTGGTGCCGCTGCAGACCCTGTCCGGGGACCGCGCCGAGGCGTTGTCCCTCACCCTGCCCGGCGGCGTGCTGGACGGAGTGACCGTGCAGGCCCAGGGCGTGCCGGTGTGGTCGGTCGGCGACGAGGCGATCGTCTTCCTCCCGCCCGAGGGCCCGGTGTCCCTGGACGCCGTGCTCACCGTCCGAGACGGCCAGGTCGTCGACCCGGCCGGTCGCGCCGTGCCGGAGCGCGTGGAGGGCGTGCGGGAGATGGTGCTTCAGTCACCCGCTTCGGCGGAGTCTCGGTAGAGGCGCCTCCGGTCCGCTCAGTCCGTCTTCCGCGTGCGCCGCTCGCGGTACTCGGCGAGCGTGATCGCCTCGAACCCCGCTCGCGAGAGCAGGGTTCTGACCGGCTCATCGAGGGAGATCGCGCCATCCCGGCCGGCGCTGATCGCGCTGCGGGTCGCGCCGGTGAGCCGAAAGCGATGGCCGCCGTCCACGGCCGAAGCACGCAGGGACCACGCCATGCCCAGCGCCCGCCCCTCGTAGCGGTCTTGCGAGCGGTCGTCCGGCGCCACGTCGGCCACGGTGCGGGTCAGCGGCACACCGAGCGCCGAGGACACCCGCTCGGCGGTGGTGTCGAGACCGTCCGTGTGCTCGAAGAGAAGGTGCAGTTCGAGGTAGTCGGCGGGCATCACTCACCCTGGAAGGTGCCGGGGAAGCGGGTTCGCTTCTTGGCGGGCGTGTTCGGGTTGTCAGGCAGCGTAGCCTGAACGCCCGGGGCGCCCCCGAGCGCGAACGCGTCCTGCGGGTAGGCAAGCCCATCACGGAGGTTCTTCCAGGTCGACGAGGTGGGCTGCACGGTGAAGTCGAAGTGGATGTCGCCGGACTCCTCGAGCTGGTAGCCAGCCACCTCGGCCAGCTCCTCTCCGATGTCCGCCTCCAGCTGTGCCAGCAGACGCTGGTGCTCCCAACCGACAAGGTCCGCCGACTTGGCGTACAGGTCGTCGTCGTCGACCAGTCCCTCTTCCACCATGTCCAGCCACACCTCGTTCGGAAGCTCGACGAAGGCGTCCGCATCGAACTCCGCCGGGTTGAACCGACGCGCGGCTCCGTTTTCCTCGACCTTGTGCGGCCCCTTCCAGCCCGTGGCCAGGCTGCCCCGGAAGCGCACCCGTCCGAAGGGGATGGCCGCCGTCACCCGGGCGCGCGCCCGGCTCAGGATCGTCAGGATGGTCTCCAGTCGGTCCCTCCACGCCGGCGACTCCGCCTCTTCGAGCGCCGCATCGATGGCCGCCTGCCCTTCCGTGGCGTCGGCCAGTCCGTCCTCGATCAGGGGCAGCTGTGCCTCCACGTCCTGCAGCACCTCGTCGGCCAGCTCCAGCGAGGTCTTGTTGACGTCCGCCGCCAACAGCTCCCGCGCCTCGCCCAGGGTGGCCTCCAGGTTGTAGATCCAGTCGATCATGGGCTGCTGGTTCTGCGCGTTCCCGGCAGCCCGAAGCGCCGCCTCCAGGCGGACCACGAGGTCATCCTGCCGAGCGCGCCACAGGTCGAGCACGACGTCGCGCTTGTCGGCGGTGGGCAGGACGTCGAACACGAACTTCAGCGCCCGCATGACCTGCTGCTGGTCGTCGGTGAGCGTCCCGATCCGCGCCTCGAACCGATCTGCACTGTTCTGGAGGATCGCGGTCCGCGCCTCGACGGCCAGGTTGCGCAGCTCGGCGCCGCGGTCGTGGATGATGTCGAGCTGCCCGGCGTAGCCATCCGCCTCTTCGATCGTCGCCCGCTGCTCGTCGCTCAGGTTGTTGACGAAGTCCTGCAGCCGGCTGGGCGTGCTCGCGACCATCGGCTCGGTGCCCTCGAACCACAGGGTGTGCGTCTCTCCGCCCGCGTCGAAGGTGAGGTCGCGCTCCAGCACCTCGAGCACCGATCCGCCACCCGACCCGGCCTCCACCTCCGTCGCATCCATGGAGCCCTGGGCCTCTGCGTTCGACGGGGCCGGAGCCGTCGCTGGAGCAGGTGCCGACACCGGAGCGGTACCCGAAGACGCCTGTGCACGCTGGGTCTGCTTCATCTTGTGCCTCGATCTGGAACGAGGAGGGATCCCAGAAGAGGACGGTATCTCGATCACCGGCCCCCAGCACCGCCCCGATCCACCCCCATCGCACACTTCCTCGCCCGGTTGAGTCAAGTCTCGCGCCCGGCCATCCGATTCCCTGGATGAACACGGGTCACGGCCCGACTCCCGAGCGCTCCAGGGCCCCTGGTTCCTGTCAGCGACGTTCTTCCTTCCTTTCCGGCGCACGGGAGTCGGGCCAGGGCCTTTGCTTCACTCGGTCGCGACCGAGATGGTCGTGCGGGGGAGCTGGCCCACGGTGTTCAGCACGATGTCCGGCGGCAGGGGCGGCATGTCCACGTCCTCGCGCACGTAGATGTCGTAGTGCCGCCGGTAGTGCTGCTCGATCCGGCCCAGGTACACGTACCGGGTGGGCGCCAGGTGCTTCCAGATGGAGCGCTCGAGACCGTAGTAGAACGGCCGCTTCTCGGCGCTGGCCACGGTGAACGCCACGACCTCCGGCGGCTCGTCCAGCAGCGCCTTCCAGTCGACGTCCGCCCCGTCCGGGTGGGGCAGGGTGAGCGCGCGCGGGTGCAGCTCGTCGACCCGCACGCCCGTGCCCACCGACCATGCCAGTACGCCGGCGTCCCGGGTGGCGAGGCGGGCGCCCTCGGGCAGGTGCTGGCGCAGGTGCTCGCCGGCGATCATCGTCGCGTTCGGCTTGACCACCGAGTGGTGGCGGTCCCGCCCGCGCTGCCACCCGGTCGGGTCCGCCTTCCAGCCCGTGCGCTTCAGCTGACCGGTCGGGTCGCCGGTCACCATCCACAGACCGCAGACCGCAGCCAGCACGCCCACGGTGATCTGACCGACGAAACGCCAGCTTCCGCGCTCGACCCGGGCCGCCAGGGGCATCGCTCCGAGCGCCGCGCACAGGGCCAGGGGCAGCACCAGCAGGCGCCCGCCGGGCATCCACAGGTAGACCCGCGACGCCACCAGCGCGAGCCCACCGACCAGGCAGGCGACCAGCAGCTTGCGCCAGCTCCACTTCGACGCGAACACGCCGATCAGCGCCATCACCACCGCGCCGATCCACACCTCGGCGTCGGGGCCGACGTACCTGCCGTTGGTCTTGATGGCCCCCCACCAGGTCAGGTTCGCCTTGGCCGGACCCGTGTTCGGCATGAGCGCGCCGTAGGTGCCGAAGCGCCAGGCCTCGAGCCCGCCAAACAGCGCCACCACCGGCACCAGATACGCCCAGGTGTGCGCCGACGACAGCTCCCGCCGCCGCTCGATGAGATCGATGAGCACGATGCCACCAGCGACCAGGATCCCCTCGGGCCGCACCAGCGCGAGCGCTCCGATCAGCAGGCCCGCCGCCCAGCGCCACGCCCCCCTGGCCGCCCAGGACGCCCAGATGGCCCACACGACCGCGGCGAAGAACTGGGTCGTCTCCAGGCCGTTGGTCGCCACCACCGCGTAGTGCGGCGTGGCGGCCACGAAGAGCGCGGGCAGGGCGGCGACCCACACCCGTCGCGGCCGGTCCATGAGCGCGTCGCCGAGCAACACCATGCCCACGATGCCCAGCGCGCCGAACACGAGGCCGAGCGCCTCCATGCTCTCGTGCATCGGCAGGCCGACCAGGCGCACGCCCGCCAGCAGCACGGTCCAGGCGAGGTTGGTGTACCCCTCGACCGGGGCCTCACCGCCGTTGTAGACCAGGCCGTACCCGGCCGCGAGATTCTCGGCGTAGCGGGCCGAGATATACGCGTCGTCCACCACCGTGCCCCAGGTGGGCCAGGCGCGCACCAGGAACACCCCCACCGCGGCGAGCGCGGCGCCAGCGAGGGCGAGGGTCCGTGTGGGCAGGGTCGACATCGGCGCGCCGGTAACGCCTCCGGGAGCAGGTTGCGCGCCCGCTCTGCAGCGATGCCAGCGGCGATGACATCACCCGTCACCGCGCCCGGCGACCTCGTCCCGTAGGAAGGAGACCGTTGTCGCGCGTCCCCGCGCCCGGTCTTGCCTCCTCCAGACTCCGGGGTCCCCATGAAGTCCCGCGCCCGCTCGCAGCAGTCGAGCTCCTCGACCTCCACCGCGTCGAGCTCGATGGATGCCGTCACCCAGCCCCTCGGCAACGCCGCCATGGCCGACCTCGTGCCCGACGGCATGGACGAGGAGATGGGCATGCTGGGCAGCGTCGGCGACTCGCTCGCCAGCGCATCCGGCGCCGCGGACGAGGCCCAGGCCGCCGCCGACGCCCCCCTGTCCACCGGCGCGCGCTGGCTCGGCCTCGACGGGCTCGTCGCCAGCGGGGACAGCCTGTCCTACAGCGGCAATGCCGGCCTCGCGAAGCAGGTCGACCTGACCCTGGGCATGCTCGGTCCGCTGACCCTCGGCATCTACGGAAACTTCGCCTCGGACCTGGCCTACAGCCTGACCGGAACCGTGGCGTCCGGCTGGTTCGGCGGCCGCTACGCCACCCTCGCCGGGCAGGCGCGGCTGAACCTCGACACCGCCATCGGCGCCAAGCTCGCCCTGTCCCTCGGACTCGCCGAGGCCGGCCTGCGCGGCGCCCTCGACATGAAGGGCGGACTGCAGGGCACGCTCGACGGCAGCCTCGAGCTGGACGAGGCCGGCCGCCCTATCGCGCTGCCGAGCATCACCGTGCACCTCGAGGGCGAGGTCGCGCTGGGAGCCGCAGCCGAGCTCTACGTCGAGACCGTGCTCACCGACGCCTCCACCTGGGAGGTCGGCAGCCTGCCGCTGGGCATCGTCACCGGCTTCGGCCTCGACCTGACCTTCGGCGAGGACGGCCTCACCGACCTCTCCGGCAGCCTCGGCGGCGACTTCGAGAAGAGCCCCGAGCTGGAGGCGCTGCTCGGCGACATCAGCGCCAAGGTCGGCCTCGGCGAGTGATCTGGATCCCACCGACGAGCCCGCCGAGCGGACTCAGTCCTCGTCTTTCGGAATCACCAGGGCGCTGCGCTTGACGATCTCGGTGGGCTCGAAGTCCACGTGGTCGTCCACGCCCTGGTCCGTGGCGTCCCCATCGGGGTCGGGCAGTGCCGTGCGATCGACCTTCGCCGTCGGCTCCTCGTCCGCCTCCTTGCCCGAGCCGTTGGACTTGCGACCCCGCGACAGCCCCTGCAGCCCGCGGATGAGCCGCTTGGCGACCACGTCATACTGCCGCATCTTGTACAGCGAATGCGCGTTCTCACCCGCTTCGTTGAGTCGCGCCGTCTCCTCGTCGACCACCTGGAACTCGACCATCAGGAAGACGACCCGCCCCAGCTCGAACTGGAAGTCAGGCACCAGCTCCTGGGGGAGCGCCAGCGGATAGTCGACGATGAAGTTGATCATCCGGTAGGAGGCGCCGGAGAACTCGTTCTTGCCAGAGGTCTGCAGCGAGGCGTCCTCGGCGAGGCCCTGCAGGTCGGTCGGGTTGGCGAGGTAGGACAGGACCTCGTCCGGGGGGAGCAGGTTGTTGTGGCTCTGCTCCGGAATCACGTAGTTGAACGGGAAGAACTCCTGCACCAGGTACGTGAGCACCGGCACCAGGCTGTCCTTGCCATCGACCACCAGGCGGAAGCGCAGCTTGTCGAACACCGTCGCCGCGATGTTCTGCTTCTTCGCGATCAGCTTCGTGATGACGCTGCTGCGGGCCTTGCGTGAGCCGTAGAAGGACAGGACCGGCAGGCCCGAGTCGCGCATCACCCGCGCGCGCCGCAGGATGTCGGCCTCCACCAGCTCGAAGAGCTCCTCCTCGGCCACGGGAACCTTGAACTTCAGGTCCGCCGCCTCCATGTGGTGGATGACGTGCATCAGCTTGAGGATGACGCAGCACAGCACCTGACGGCGGCGGAAGCCCGACGTGTCGCTGGCCCACAGGAAGATCTGCCGCACGTCGTCCGGGTAGCGGACCTCTCGCGGAAAGCGCAGGTACAAGCGCTCTTCCAGGTAGGCGACCGCCTCGTTGAAGACGTAGCGCAGCCGCTCCCAGTCGACCGGATCGTCGAGGTCCAGCCGGTTGAGGCGCAGGTAGCGGTCGACCTCGCCCATCGAGTCGAACGCAAGTCGCTGCCAGTCGACGACGCTGCCGCCGGACAGGACCAGGCGTATGGCCTCCACGTCGTGCAGGGACAGGTCGACCTGGGAGATCGCCCTGGACAGCACCGTGTCGAGCTCGAGGATGTCACGTCGCACGGATCGAGGATAACCCGAGCTACCTGGAGGTCCCCTGGCCGAGCCCACCCCATGAGTCGCAAGCGCGCAGAACACGGCAAGAACGCCCCGAAGGGCCGCCCCGGTAGGGTGGTCGAGACCGTCGGTCGACGGGTCCGGGTGCGCGACGAGGAGGGCGAGCGCGTCTGCTTCCTCTCCGGTCAGCGCGCCGTCATCGGCGATCAGGTGCGCTGGGTCGTCGCCAAGGGCACCGGCGGCAAGCTGGTGGGGGTCGACGAGCGCCGCACCGTGCTCTCCCGCCTCGACCACAAGGGCCGCGAGCAGGTGGTCGCCGCGAACCTCGACGGCGTCGTCATCGTCGACACCGGTGCCGCCCCGCCCCTCGCTCCGGTCCTGCTCGACCGCTACCTCGTCGCCGCCGACCGGGGTGGCCTGCGCGCGGTCATCTGCGTCAACAAGGCCGACCTCGGCCTGCCCGACGAGGCACGGGACCAGCTCGCCGTGCGCGAGGCCCTGGGCTTCCGCGTCCTGCACACCAGCGCCCACTCCGGCGAGGGCATCGAGGAACTCCGGGCGTTCATCGCCGACGAAGGCGGCGCCTGGGCCCTGGTCGGTCGCTCCGGCGTCGGCAAGACCAGCCTGGTCCAGCGCCTGCTTCCCGAGGTCCCGGACGAAGAGATCGGCGAGACGGCCGAGCTGTCCGAGTACTGGGGCATGGGTCGCCACACGACGACCTCGTCACGCATCTTCGACCTGCCCGACGGCGGCGAGATCGTAGACAGCCCGGGCATCCGCAGCTTCACCCCCGCCGGCCTGACCACCGACGACCTGCGCCTGCACTTCCCCGCCATCCGCGACGCGTCCTGCCAGTTCCGCGACTGCCTGCACCGCGAGGGGGAAGACGGCTGCGCCGTGCCCGACCAGGTCCACCCCGACCTGGTGCACAGCTACCGCACCCTGCTCAAGGAGCTCCTCGAGATCGCCGCCGGCACGAGGCGTGGACGTGGGGAGCAGGAGAAGAAGCGCAGCTGACGGGTCTCTCGAACAGCGGGGTACGTCCAAGCAGAACGGCGCATCGCCTCGCCGGACGCTACGCTGGGGCGGGCACATGAGGAGACACATGCGGCGCATCATCCTGGCGACCCTGCTGGTCGCGTGCACCGGTGGTGTCAGCGATGACACCGACACCGACACCGACACCGACACCGACACCGAGGCCCCGCTGGACCGGGACGAGGACGGCTACGACGAGACGGTCGACTGCGACGACCTGAACGAGGCGGTGCATCCCGGCGCCGACGAGATCTGCAACGGCATCGACGACAACTGCGACGACGTCACCGATGACGACGCCATCGACCGGATCACCGTGTACGACGACGCCGACGAGGACGGCTACGGCGATGCGGCGACCGAGGCGCTGGTCTGCGAGGCGCCGACCGGCTCGGTCGACAACGCCGACGACTGCAACGATGACGACGCCGCCATCCACCCCGAGGCGCAGGAGATCTGCGACGCGCTCGACGTCGACGAAGACTGCGACGCGCTCTCCGACGATGCGGATCCCAGCGTGGACCGGTCGACCATGGACACCTGGTACGCCGACGCGGACATGGACGGCTTCGGGAACCCCGAGGTCAACAAGCTCGCCTGCGACCTCCCGGCCGGCTTCGTCGCCGACAACACCGACTGCGACGACGACGACGCGGACGCCAACCCCGAGCTCGGCTGCCCCCGCTGGGATGGCCTGTGGGACGGCGAGCTGGTCCTGGACCTCACCGTGCCCGACCTGGGCCTGTCCGACACCTGCTCGGGCAAGGGCAGCCTCGAGATCGAGGAGGGCGTCCGCCCGGAGCTGGACGTCGCCGGCGGCACCCCGTGGACCTGTACCGGCACCACCTCGGGGGGCGACGCCACCATCAGCGGCAACTTCATCGACGAGGACACCGTCGACGCGACCCTGACCATCGACGGCGAAGACTTCGGCATGACCATCGAGCTGACCGAGCCCGGCGACCTGGCCGCCTCGGGCACCGAGCGCAAGACCGTCGGCGGCGTGCTGGTCATCCTGACCCACAAGCTGACGGCGACCAAGCGCTGATTCCCACCGACGGCGACCGAGATCTCGGCGATCGCCCTACCTTCCGCGCAGTCCCTTGAGCGCCTCCAGGCGGGCGATCGCCGCTTCGCGGGTGTCATAGACCTCCCACAGGAAGGGATGGCGTCCGCCCTCCGCGGAGATGGGCACGCCGTCGGCGGCATAGGGCGCGAGCGGCTCGCGGCACATCCCCTTCGCCTTGCGCGCCGCGGCGACGATCCAGACCGGCGTCCGCACGAAACCCGGCGGCATCGCCTCGGTCTGTCCGGCGACCTCCAGGTCTTCGAAGCCCGGCATCCGCGGCCAGGTCGCGCTGACGCGCTCGGGCGGACGACCCC
>CALATR010001090.1 GCA_937891875.1 uncultured Pseudomonadota bacterium
CCCTGGTCTCTGGTCCCTGGGCCCAGCACGGAACTGGTGCGCGTGGAGCTTGGGCGCGCGCGCTCGCCAGGGCCGCTGCGGTCGGGTTGGGAAAGGTCCGGCCGCCAGCGGCGACGCGCCCGGGTCACGGTGAGCGAACGGCCGAGACTTGCGCCTTCACCGCCCCGATCGGAGTGGGCCCCAGAGACCAGAGACCAGAGACCGCCCGTCCACTCCCCCGATGGAAGCCACGCGACGTTCTCTCCACCCCTCAGACGGTCATGCCGCCGTCGACGTCGATGCAGCGGCCCGTGAAGAAGTCGCACTCCACGATGAACTTCACCGCCAGGTAGATCTCCTCCGGCTCCGCGGCGCGGCGCAGGGGGACCATCTTGAGCATGGAGTCCAGGACCTCGGGGCGCATGCCGTCGAGGATGGGGGTGCGGACGAAGCCGGGGGCGACCGCGCCGGTGCGGATCTTGTAGCGGGACAGCTCCTGGGCCCACAGCTTGGTGTCGGCGACGAGGCCGGCCTTGGCGGCGCTGTAGTTGGTCTGGCCCGGGTTGCCGCGGCGCGCGATCGAGCTGATGTTGACGATGACCGCGGGACCGTCGTCGTTCTCGATGACCGAGGCGGCGAACTCGCGGGCGCACAGGAAGGGGCCGGTCAGGTCGACGGCGATGACCTGGTTCCACTTCTTCAGCGCCATCTTGCGGACCTCGCCCGTCTCCCGGTCCTTCTTGACCAGCAGGCCGTCGCGGAAGATGCCGGCGTTGTTGACGAGGCCGTTGAGGTTGCCCAGGGCGGCGCGGGCGTCCTTGACGAGGGCGGTGACCTGCTCCTCGTCGCTGACGTCGGTGACGAAGCCGACCACCTTGCCGGGCAGCTCGGCGGCCTCGCTCTCGACGGCGCGGACGCCTTCCTCGTTCACATCGCAGAAGGCCACGTTGGCGCCGTCACGGGCGAAGGCCATCACGAAGGCCTTGCCCATGCCGGAGGCGCCGCCGGTGACGAGGACGTTCAGTTCGGTGAGCTTCATGGTCGACTCCAGGCTGCGTTGGCCGATCCGGCTAACGCCCTGGGAGTGCGACGCTGCGTGGATCAGGTCAGGTTCGCCTGGGCCCACGCGTGCGCGGCAGCCAGCGCATCGTCGATGCCGGACGGGTCCTTGCCGCCGGCCTGCGCCATGTCCGGACGCCCGCCGCCGCCACCGCCGATCCGCGCCGCCAGCTCCTTGACCAGCTTGCCCGCGTGCACGCGCTTGCCGGCCAGATCGGGCGTGGTGGCGACCAGGATGATCGCCTTGCCACCCTTCTCCTGGGCCAGCACGATGACGCTGCTCCCGAGCTGATCGCGGAGGCGGTCGGCCTGCTCCTTGAGGTCGCCGTCGTAGCGGGCGGCGAGCACCTGGATGTCGCCGTACGCCTTCGCGTCGGACACCAGGTCGCCGGCCGCCGCGCGGGCGAGCTCGGTCTGGAGCGCCTCGAGCGCCTTCTCCGCCTTGCGACGCTCGTCCTGCAGGCGCTGGATGGCGTCGACCACCTGGTCCCGGTTCGCCTTGAGGACGCTCGCCGCCTGGTCGACCGTGTCCGACCACCCACGCGCCACGGCCAGGGCACCCGCGCCGGTCTGGGCCTCGATGCGGCGCACCCCCGCGGCGACGCCAGACTCGCTGGTGATCAGGAAGGGACCGATGTCCCCGGTGCGGTCGACGTGGGTGCCGCCGCACAGCTCGACCGAGAAGCCGGGCACGGTGATGACGCGGACGTCGTCGGCGTATTTCTCGCCGAACAGGGCCATCGCGCCGGCCGCCTTGGCCTCCTCCAGGCCCATCACCTGCTCGGTGAGAGCGGTGTTCTCTACGATCTGCTCGTTGACGCGGTCCTCGATGGTCCGAAGCTCGTCTGCGCTGACCGGCTTGTGGTGGCTGAAGTCGAACCGCAGGCGATCCGGACCGACCAGCGAGCCCTTCTGGGTGACGTGCTCGCCGAGGAGCTCGCGCAGGGCGGCGTGGAGCAGGTGGGTCGCGGTGTGGTTGCGGCGGGTGGCGCTGCGCAGGCTGCGGTCTACCGTGGCGGTCACGGTCTCCCCCTCGAGCAGGGCGCCCTTCTCGACAATCACGTGGTGCACGTGCAGGCCGGCGGCCTTGGAGGTGTCGGTCACCCGCGCGACCAGGCCGTCCGCGGTGAGCCGGCCGGTGTCGCCCACCTGGCCGCCGGACTCGCCGTAGAACGGGGTGCGGTCGAGCACGACCATGCCGGTTTCGCCGGCCTCGAGGCGCTTGGTGGACACGACCCCCTGCTCATCCTTGCGCGCCATGGCGATGACCGTGCCGCTGCCGACGGTGCCGTCACCCTCGGGGCCGGGGTAGCCGTCGAAGGTGGTGGGGCCGCTGGCCTCGGCGACCTCGACCCACAGGGTCTGCACGCCGGACTCGCCGCTGCCCTTCCACGCCGCCCGACCGCGGGCCTTCTGCTCGGCCAGGGCGCTCTTGAAGCCGTCTTCGTCGACGTCGACGCCGCGCTCCTCCGCGATGAGCTGGGTCAGGTCCAGCGGGAAGCCGTAGGTGTCGGACAGGGTGAAGGCGACGTCGCCGGGCAGCACGCCGCGCTCGCCGACCTTCTCCATCTCGCGATCCAGGAGCTTCAAGCCGCGATCCAGCGTGGTGCGGAAGCGGTCCTCCTCCGCCTGGACGATCTCGGAGACGAAGGCCGCGCGCTCGCCGAGCTCCGGGTAGGCGCCCTGGAAGTCGGACACGACCTGCTCGGTCACCTCGTGCAGGAATGGGCGCTCGATGCCGAGCTTGACGCCGAAGCGGATGGCGCGGCGCATGATGCGGCGCAGCACGTAGCCGCGGTGGTCGTTCGAGGGCATGACGCCGTCGGCGACCAGCATGGCCGTGGCCCGGGCGTGGTCGGCGATGACGCGCATGGCGACGTCATCCTCTCCACCCTGACCGTAGGGCTTGCCCGCCACCTCCGCCGCGCGGCGGATGAGGCCAGTGAACGCGTCGGTGTCGTAGTTGCTGTACACGCCCTGCATCACGGCGGCGATGCGCTCGAGGCCCATGCCGGTGTCGATGGACGGGCGGGGCAGATCGAGGCGCTCCGTCTTGGAGCGCTGCTCGTACTGCATGAAGACGAGGTTCCAGATCTCGACATAGCGGGGATCCTCGGTGGCGGGACCGCCCTCCTCGGACGAGATCTGCGGGCCGTGGTCGTAGTGGATCTCGGAGCACGGACCGCAGGGGCCGGTGTCGCCCATGGCCCAGAAGTTGTCCTTGGCGCCGAGGCGCTGGATGCGGGCGGCGGGCACGTCCATGGCGCGCCAGAGATCATACGCCTCGTCGTCGTCCTCGAAGACGGTGACCCACAGGCGGCGGCTGTCGACGCCCAGCTCCTTCGTGAGCAGGCTCCACGCGAGGTCGATGGCCTCCTGCTTGAAGTAGTCACCGAAGCTGAAGTTCCCGAGCATCTCGAAGAAGGTGTGGTGGCGCGGGGTGCGGCCCACGTTCTCGAGATCGTTGTGCTTGCCGGACACGCGCAGGCAGCGCTGGACCGACGTGGCGCGGGGCACGTCACGGGAGGCCTGGCCGGTGAAGACGTCCTTGAAAGGCACCATTCCGGCGTTGACGAAGTAGAGCGTCGGGTCGTCGTGGGGGATCAGGGACGCCGACGGCACCACGTCGTGTCCGCGCTCGCCGAAGTAGCCGAGGAAGCGGCTCCGGATCTCGTCGACCTTCATGTCAGCCTCGATGCGCAAGGGGGACCCACGGTCTTACGCGCGCCCCGGTGTCGGGCAAGGTCAGCACGCGATCCACGCCGCGGGTGCGTTCGCCGGTCGGTCCCCGGGCCGAGGGCGGCTACGGACCGGTGACCAGCCCCCCGTCGAGCAGGACCCTGCGATCGCCGTTGTTGCCGAAGATCACGACCTCGTACGGGCCGTCGGGTGTGTAGCGGACGATCTCCGGGGCTCGGTTCATCGTCGAGATGGCCCACAGGTTCCCCGCCGCGTCGAGCGCGAGGTCGGTGAGGGTTCTCCGGGACCAACCCGGATCTGCGTACCGGGCGGCGGTCTCGGCGCTGCCATCCGCCGAGATCTGCACGAGGAGGAGGCGACTGCGCGCATCCCGCGATGCCACCCGGAAGCCGTCCTCGTGGGCGCGCCAGGCCCAGACCCGGTCCCAGTCGATCCCGGGGATGGTCAGGATGGTGGCGCCCTCGTCGGCGCGTCGGATGGCGAGCTGGTCGTCGATGCGCATCAGGACGGTCACCCCGTCGTGGGCGAGTGCTACGGGCTGGGCAGTGTCCGCCTGCCACTGGTGCGGCCCCACGTGCCAGACGCCCCCACAGCGCACGATCGACTCGGACGGGCCGGGGATGATCTCGTCGGGGACGGGGCAGGCGAGCTCGAGCGCCTCGTCGTTCTGCAGGGGATCGCCCGGCGGGTAGTCCTCCCACCTGGAGATCCGGCAGTCGCCGTCGCACTCCATGGCGAACCCGCGCCCGTCGGCGGCGTAGCCAGCACGTCCGTCCATGCGCACGTGCAGCGAGCCGACCTCCGGCGTGCAGTCGAGCCCGACCAGCGTGCGCTCGCCGTGCACCAGCGAGCCGATCCCGCGCTCGCAGGTGCCGCCGATCTCGCCGTGCTGGTAGACGACGCCGGGCGCGAAGATGCCGCGCTCGCGGAAGGGGTCCTCCCCGTCGACCCACACGTCGTCGATGCCTGACGCGCCCTGCTCGTCCATGACCGTCAGGCGCAGGTGGAAGCCTCCGACGACGTCGGGGTCGATGGCGGCGGTGCCGTCGGCCCGGACGCGAACCCGGGCGCGGCTCCCTGGCGGGGCCTCGACCAGCTCCCAGGCGAGGTCGACCGCGGAGCCGTCGGGATCGTAGCTGTTGGAGGGATCCACCGTCACCGGGGTGCCGACCAGCACCCGCATGTTGTCGCCGGCGTCTGCGACCGGCGGGAGGTTGTCCGAGCGGGGGATGCCGCTGTCCTGCGGCGGAGCGCCGCCGTCGTCGCCGGTGGTCGTGATCTCGGCGATCGTCGGCGTGCAACCGGCAAGCACGAGTAGAGTGAGAGTGGCTGTTCGACGTGTCACGCGGCCCCCAGGAGCTCACCGTACGCGTGGGATGGGCCACCTGGGACAGTCCGCGACGGATCCGCCCCCGGTGGCCTGCTACGTTCTGCTCGGGAGGCCCATGCCGGTCCGAGATCGCAAGTCCGCAGAGTGGGTTCAGGTCTTTCGAGGCTCCGGACCGACGGACGCCTACCTGCTGCGGGACTGGCTGGAGCGGAACGGGGTCCGGGCGACGGTCCGCGGCGAGAGCCTGATGAGCCTGCGCGGGGACGTGCCGATCATGGAGGCCTGGCCCACCGTGTGGGTGCCCCCCGCGGACCGCGACCGCGCCGAGGCGCTCATCACCGAGTTCCACGGCCCGTCGCTGGTGCACCCGGCCTGGCAGTGTCCGAAGTGCGGGGAGGAGAACGCTCCCACCTTCGGGTCCTGCTGGAGCTGCGGCACCGACAGCCCACACCTGGGCTGACGGCGGCAGTTCCGCGGACGGCGCGGGACTGGCCTGTCGGCTGCCCGCTCTCCGAGCCTACTTGGCCTCGGCGACCTCGACCGCGTCGCCGTCGGCCTCGACCAGGCCGTGCTTGGCCAGGATCTCCTGCTCGATCTTCTCGGCGATCTCGGGGTGCTCGACCAGGTAGTCGCGGGCGTTCTCCCGGCCCTGGCCGATCCGCTCGTCGTAGACGCTGTACCAGGATCCGGACTTGCGGACAGCGCCCATCTCCAGGCCCAGGTCCAGCAGCTCGGCGGCCTTGGAGATGCCCTGGCCGTAGTAGATGTCGAACTCGACCTGCTTGAACGGCGGGGCGACCTTGTTCTTCACCACCTTGACCCGCGTGCGGTTGCCCATGACGTCCTCACCCTTCTTGATCTGGCCGATCCGGGTGACCTCGAGCCGTATCGAGGAGTAGAACTTCAGGGCGTTGCCGCCGGAGGTGGTCTTGGGAGAGCCGAACATCACCCCGATCTTTTCGCGGATCTGGTTGATGAAGATGACCACGCACTCCGACTTGTGGATGGCGCCGGTGAGCTTGCGCAGGGCCTGGCTCATGAGGCGGGCCTGGAGACCGGGCAGGCTGTCGCCCATCTCCCCCTCCAGCTCCGCCTTGGGCACCAGCGCGGCGACCGAGTCGACGACGACCACGGAGACAGCGCCGGACCGGACCAGGGTCTCGGCGATCTCGAGGGCCTGCTCTCCGAAGTCGGGCTGCGAGATCAGCAGCTCGTTCACCTTGACGCCCAGGTTGCGGGCGTAGTTGGGGTCGAGCGCGTGCTCCGCGTCGATGAACGCGGCGACACCACCCAGCTTCTGCGACTCTGCGATGATGTGCAGGGCCAGGGTGGTCTTGCCCGAGCTCTCCTTGCCGAAGATCTCGATCACGCGACCGCGAGGCACACCGCCGACGCCCAGACCCAGGTCGAGGTTGATCGAGCCGGTGGGGATGGTGCTGACCTTGGGCACCTCTTCGTCGCCGAACCGCATGATGGCGCCCTTGCCGAACATGCGCTCGATCGACGACACCGCGGCGTCGATCGCGCGCTCACGCTCTTCGATGGCGACCGGAGCGGTGTTGGTGGGGTTCTTGGACCGGCGGGCCATGGAGGACTCCTGGAGCATGTCGATTCCGGGTTGGACGGACGGGCGGACCGTGCGTCAAGGGGATGAGGGAAGCACACCCTGGAGGTGGCGGCGGAGCAGATCGAGCACGGCTGCGGTGGCGAGGGACTGGATGCGACTCCGGTTCCCGCCGAGACGCAGCTTGCGGTGGTGCACGCGGTCAGGCGTGGCGAGTGCGATGTGAACCGTGCCCACCGGCTTGTCCTCCGAGCCCCCTCCGGGCCCGGCAATGCCGGTGGTGGACAGCCCGAACGCGGTGCCCGCGCGCTCCCGCACCCCGGCCGCCATCTGGATGGCGACGGGCTCCGAGACCGCGCCGTGCGCGTCCAGGGCTGACTGCTCCACGCCGACCAGGCGGACCTTCGCGGCGTTGGAGTAGGTGACGGCCGCCTCGAGGAATGCAGCGGAGCTGCCCGGGACGGCGGTGAGCTTGGCGGCGACCCGACCGCCGGTGCAGGACTCGGCGGTGGCGACCGTGTGTCCCCCGGCGACGAGCAGCTGGACCACGACCTCCTCCAGCTCCCCGGTGGGGCTGGCGAGGGGGTGCTGGGCGGGGAGCAGGCCCTCGATGCAGAAGACCGAGTTGCCGATCAGGCCCGCGACCCGGGTGGCCTCCTCCACGACGTGGGTGTCGGAGACGTCAGGATCGAAGCGGAGCTTGATGTGGTTCTCCGGCAGTCGGGTCCGGTAGGAGAGGGTGACGCCGGGCACCTGATAGGTGCCGATGCGCTCCTGCAGGTTGGACTCGCCGATGCCGGTGGTGCGCAGGGTGACGAGGCGTCCGGGCACGAGGTCGAAGCGCTCCGAGATGCGCGGCAGGACGTGGGCGTCGAACAGGGACCGCATCTCCCGGGGCACGCCGGGCAGGAAGAACGCGACGCAGTGAGCGTCCTCCATGGCGAAGGCCGGGGCCGTGCCCCAGTGGTTGTCGAGCCGGATGCAGCCGTCGGGCAGGACTGCCTGCTTGCGGTTGACCTCGGGCATGGGCCGGCCGTACCGGGCGTACAGCGCCTCGATGTGGGCCATGGCCACCGGGTCGAAGACCGGCTCCACCCCGTACACGCTGGCGACCGCGGCGGTGGTGAGGTCATCCTCCGTGGGGCCGAGGCCGCCAGTGGAGACGACCACGTCCACCCGGGTGCGAGCGGCAGCGACCACGTCCTGGATGTCACCCATGCGATCCCCGACCGCCGTGTGGCGGACGACGGTCAGTCCCAGCGCGGTGAGACGGTCCGACAGCCAGGCGGCGTTGGTGTCCACCGTCTGGCCGGTGACCACCTCATCTCCCTGGCTGAGGATCTCCACGGTGGGCATCGGGGCTCCAGGTGGGGTAGGTGAACAGGTCGGTTCATGACCTGAACAGTTGTACAGGTAACCGATGCTCGCGGCAAGCGTCCAGCGTCGGGTCAAACCTGCGGTCAGATTCTGACGGATCGGCTTGGCAACGTACTCATCGGGGAGGATCCGTGGGCAGGGTGATGGCGCTGGACGTGGGCACGAAGACGATCGGCATCGCGGTGACCGATCCCCTGCGCATGTTCGGACAGCCGGTCGTCACCCTTGCGCGTCGCGGGGTGAAGAAGGACGTGGCCGCCCTGGAGCGCTACGTCGATGAATACGACCCGGACGTGATCGTCGTTGGGCTCCCCCTGGAGCTCGACGGCAGTGAGGAGCGGTCCGCCCGTCTGGCCCGTCAGGTCGGTGATGCCGTCGCTGACGCGACCAGCCGCCCAGTCGCCTACCACGACGAGCGGTTCTCCTCGGTGGAGGCGGAGCGGATCCTGCTGGCCCACGACTACAGCCGGCAGCGCCGCAAGCAGGTCATCGACCAGGCGGCGGCGGTGGTGATCCTGGAGTCGTGGATGCGGGAGAACCCGGAGTAGGGCTCGTTCTCGGGCTCGGTCTCGGTCTCGATCTCGATCTCGGGCTCGGTCTCGATCTCGGGTTCGGTCTCGGGCTCGATCTCGGGCTCGGTCTCGGTCTCGGGCTCGGTCTCGGTCTCGGTCTCGATCTCGGGCTCGGTCTCGAAGTCGACAGCGAGATCGACGGCGAGGTCGACGGCGAGATCGAGA
>CALATR010001091.1 GCA_937891875.1 uncultured Pseudomonadota bacterium
CCCGACGCCCCCAGCCACAGGTACGCGCTGCCTGCGTCGACCGCGTTGGTGGCGGAGTCGTAGGCCGAGGCCACCACGTCGCAGCGCCCGTCGCCGTCGACATCGCCGGTGACGATGTCCCGCCCCAGCTGCAGGCCCGCCCGATGGCCCGCGAACACCTGGTCTGGGCTCTCGGCGAGCCCGTCGGGGCCGCCGCGCAGGCCGTACACGACGCCCTGGCTGGAGAGCGCCGCGCCGCCGTCCGGATCCTCGCCGAGGGGCGCGCTGACGAGCACGTCGTCGTAGCCGTCCCCGTCGAGATCACAGCTGGCGACCGCCGCACCGAGCTGGTCCCCGGAGCTGCCGAAGCTCACCGACGACAGCGGCTCTTCGGCGAAGAATCCGCCTTCGACGCCCGCGAACACGAGCACGCGCCCCTGGTCGTTGCGCACGGTGTCGTCGGTGAACTCGCCGGTGATGAGGTCCAGGACCCCGTCGCCGTCGACGTCACCCAGGGTGGCGTCCTTGCCCAGCCGCGCCGCCCGGGAGCCTCCGGAGAGCACGAACGCGGGCTCGGGCTCGAGCCCCGCCGGGGAGCCGGCGAAGATCCAGATCGCACCGGAGGCGAGGTGGTCGACCGAGGCCTCGTACATGCCCAGGAGCACGTCATCGTAGCCGTCCCCGTCGAAGTCGTGGACCAGCACCCGGGCCCGGTCGGTGCGATCGCCGTGGGCGGTGAGGTGGTCGGGGATCACGACATCGAGCGCGTCGTAGGTGAGGTCCAGCTCCAGGCCGGCGTACAGGTCGCTGACCCGGACGACCGAGCGGCCCGGCACGTCGGCCCGCAGCGCGCCCTCCTCGGAGACCCGCGCAGGGCCTGAGCGCACGGTGAGGGCGTAGTGGCCGGAGCCCCCGTCGAGGTCGGGCACCACGTCCTCACCGACGACCCCACCCCAGTGGGGCGCGGACGAGGTCACAGCCGCGGCGGGGTCGATGCGCAGGCTCGCCCGCACCTCCTGGCCGGTGCGCAGGTCGGTGACGACGAGGCGCTCGGAGCCGACCACGTCGCCAGCGCGGTAGACGCAGTCGGAGTCGACCGTCGAGCCGGTGTCGGCGCCCTCGAGCGCGCAGGCGAGCTCGCCGGAGCCGCCGATCAGGCTCGGATGGATGACCGTGCCCGGGCGCACGACCGCGTTCGTCGGCTCGACGACGAGCGGGGGCACGACCACGACCTTGGCGAACGCCCGCACCCCCGGACAGGCCGCGTCGCTCACCTCGACCTCGTCCTGCACGTCCTGCACGGCGCCCGCCAGGTACGCGCCGCTCCGGGCGTCCAGCAGGGCACCCGACCGGTTGATGTGCAGGGCGAAGCTGTAGTCTCCCCCGCCGCCGCTCGCCTCGAAGCGCACCTCCTGGTGGGGCGTCACCCACGGGCTCGCCGGGCTGAGCGCGAGGGTGCAGTCGATCGGGGGATCGGTGTCGACCACCGGCGGATCGTCGGGGTCCGGCGCGGGGGTGCGTCCGCCGCTCACGGACGGTCCGGTGCACCCGGCGAGCAGGAGCGCGAGCAGGGTCAGGCGCGCCATCACTCCCCCACCGGCAGCACGTAGACCGAGCCGGCGAACTGCTCGGCCGTGGGCGCGCCCACCGCGATGAAGCCCGTGCCGTCCGACCCACTGAA
Organism: uncultured Pseudomonadota bacterium; assembly: GCA_937891875.1. GTDB lineage: Bacteria > Myxococcota_A > UBA796 > UBA796 > REDI01. The sequence continues at coordinate 1,661 of CALATR010001091.1, forward strand.
GCCCACCGCGGCCGTGCCCAGGCTGCCCGGGATGGCCTCCCCGGCGAGCAGGCCCACCGGCAGGGGCTCCTCGACGAAGCCGGTCCCGTCGGAATTGTCGAGGGCGTAGACGTACGCACCGCCTCCGGCGATCCGGGGGCGGGTCGCGAGCAGGCGCGGGCCCCGCGAGGCCGTCCCCGGCAACATGACCAGCGCCGAGCCGAACCACGCGCCCGGCTCCCCGTCGCGGATGCGCACCACCCGGTCCAGGGTCTCGAGCCGCGGCGCGGCGAGCTCCTCGGCTGGGGGCAGCTCGCCGACCAGATCGGTGCGCGCGAGGTCGAGCAGGCGGGCGCCGGACACGACCCACACGACGCCGCCGCTGTTGCCCGACGTGAGGCGGGGCGCGCCGATCGCCAGGTCGACCAGGCCGTCGCCGTCGAGATCCTGTCCCGACGCCAGCGCCTCGCCCGCCGAGCCCCGGGTCGTGCCCGACACCAGCTGGCTGATCGACGGCCGCCTGGCGCAGCCTTCGCCGCCTCCCCAGAAGATCCGGATCACCCCCTGGTTCTGGCGACCGCGGTCCTCGAAGGGCGCGCCGACCGCGACGTCGTCGCAGCCGTCGCCGTCGAGATCGCCCAGCGGTGCGATCGCCGTGCCCATGGCTGCGCCGGTCTCGGTCGCCTCCCAGCGATCGGCGGGGTCCAGGCAGATCACCCGGGTGGTGCCATCGTCGGGCAGGTCCTGACCGCGCAGCACGTACACGCCGCCCCCCCGACCCCACGCGGTCGACGCGACCATCAGGTCGTCACGGCCGTCCCCGTCGAAGTCGCCGATCCCGGGCGCACGCTGCAGCTGCTCGTCCTGACCCGGTCCGTACAGGGCCAGGGCCGGCTCGTCGGCAAACCCCCGGGGACCCCCCCGGTAGACGAAGACCGCGCCCGGGCGGGTGACCCGTCCGCCGCAGGTCCGCGGCGCGTAGGTCGTGGGCAGGGTCGGGTAGCGGTCCAGGCTCCTCGCGACCACGACCAGATCGTCGTAGCCGTCCCCGTCCAGGTCGGTGTCGGCGGTCAGCCCGTACCCGACGCGATCGCTCGAGTTCCGGGCGTAGAACGCCGCAGACTGCTCGACCGGCCACCGGGAGAAGCCGTCCCCCGCCCGGGCGAAGGACCACACCGAGCCCGCGTCCACCCCGTAGATGGCGTGAGCCGCACCATAGGCGCCGACGAGCAGGTCCGGACGCCCGTCGCCGGTGGCATCGCCGAACGCGAGCGACCGCCCCACGCCGGTGTCGTCCCACCCGTGGGGAAGATCGAGCGGCCAGGCGTCCTCGCCGTCCAGCGACAGCACCTCCGGGTAGCCTGCAAACGCGTTCGACGGCCCACGCAGCGCGTGCACCAGCAGCTCGCTGTCTCCGTCCCCGTCCGTGTCCCCTACGATCGACACCAGCACGCCCTCGCCGTAGCCGCCCTCGTGGCGCTCGATCGCGGTGGCGCCGACGGCCTGCAGGGTCGTCGTGCCCGGGGAGAGCGTCCGCAGCTTGGCTCCGGTCAGCAGCCAGGCCTGGCCCGTGTTGTTCACGCCCGCCGGGTACTCGTCCTGGAAGGCGCCGATCAGCAGGTCGTCGAGGCCGTCTCCGTCGGCGTCGCCCACGCTCACGGACTGACCGGTCTGGTCGCCGCCCTGATCGCCCACGAAGGCCCAGGTAGCGTCGGAGATCGAGCGTACGACGGGCCCATCGGCCAGGAGCATGGCTCCCGGGTACACGTGCACGGTGCCCCGGCCCAGCTGGTAGCTTCCCAGCGCCAGATCCAGGACGCCGTCACCATCGAGATCCCCGAGGTCGACCGCCCAGGTGGCGACCGCGTTGGTCGCGGTGCCGGTGTAGGTGAGCATGCGGTGGGGATGGGGCTCGACCAGGGTGTCGGCGTGGCCGCGGTACAGGGTGACGATGCCGTCCTGGCCGGAGCCGTCGACGTTGCCGTGGTAGGTCGTGGACAGCAGGTCGCAGCGGCCGTCCCCGTCCAGATCGGCGGTGCGGATCCGGCGGCCCAGGCGCACCGGGAAGCTGGTCCAGCCGCCGTCGCCGTCGGGGATCTCGCCGTAGCGGATGGTCGAGGGCGCCTCGGCGAAGCCGGACGGTCCCCCGCGGAAGAGGTGGATGGCGCCCGCCTGCACGACCGCGGTCTCGTCCTCGTTGTCCTCGTCCTGGTAGGCACCGACGGCGAGGTCCTGCCAGCCGTCCCCGTCGAAGTCACACAGGCCGACCCCGCTGCCGAGGCGATCCTCGCCGCGCTCCCCCACGTAGAAGGGCTCGTCCAGCGCGCGGTCGGGATCGGCGGACATGAAGTCGGAGATCAGGTAGATCGCCCCGTTTCGGCTCATGCCCGCGCTCTGCAGGAACGCGCCGAGGGCGAGATCGGCCTTGCCGTCGCCGTCATGGTCGCCCACCGCGAAGTCCTCTCCCAGGCCGCTGCCTGCGGGCAGTCCGACCAGGTAGCCGCCGCCGGGGGCACGCCTGGGTCCGAACACCGCGTGGGGCTCCGGGTCGAGGCCGTCGGGACCGCCGCGGTAGACCAGCACGGCGCCGGCCTCCAGGGCGCCGAGGTCGGAGTTGGGCAGGCCGAGCATCACGTCGGCGTAGCCGTCCTGGTCGAAGTCCCCGGACAGCACACGCCCGGTGCGACCGCGGGCGGTGCGCTCCAGCGGGGGCAGGACCGAGCCCACCACGTGCACGGGCACCCGCGCCTCGTGCCCGCTGAAGCGATCGGCGATGACCAGGCTGGCCTCGCCCTCGCGCAGGCCGGTCACCGTGCGCCCCTCGACCCGGACCACGTCCTCGCCGTCCAGCACGGTGATGTCGAAGCGATCGCTCCCCGATGCGGGCTCGACCGTGTGCGCCCCCCCGAGCGGGATCCACCACCCCTCCGCGGCCACGCCCAGGTCGCTGCCGGCCTGCACGGTGATCCGCACCACCACGCGCTCGCCGCTCTCGGGGTCGCTGACGTCGATGCGGTCGAGGCCGTCGAGCTCGCCGGCGGTGTAGACGCACCCGTCCAGGGTCGCGCCGGAGGCCGTGCCGACCAGCACGCACTCGGGCTCGGACAGGCCGCCGCTGATGTCGAGCTCGAAGGTCACGCCCGGCAGCACGGTCGCCCGGTCGGGCACGACAGTCAGGTTCGGCACCACCTCGAGGGTGATCTCCGCCGAGCCGTCGCAGCCGTCGTCGGTCACCTCGATCACGTGCGGGATCCCTGGGATCTCGCCGACAAGCACCCGGCCGATCCGGCTCTCGACGAAGCCCACCCCCCGCTCGGGCTCCAGCAGGGTGAAGCGGTAGGCGCCGGTGCCGCCGGTGGCGGTGAGCTGCACGATGCCCAGAGGCACGGCCTCGGTGCGGTCGGCGGTGACGGCCAGCGCAGGGACGCAGGCGTCGGGGTCGACCACGCTGTCGGAGTCGGTGTCGCTGTCCGAGTCGACGTCGGTGTCGTCGCTCGGATCGGGCTCTGCGGGCTCGACGCAGCCCAGCGCGCCAAGCAGCACCACCAGGGCGAGCCGCCTCACTGAAAGCCCCCCGCCGCCCACAGGCGGACCAGCTCGATCTGCTCCTCGGGCAGGCCGGTCTCGGTGCCGAGCGGCATCTTCTGCTGCTCCAGGACCTCGACGATCAGCTCGATCCGCGCCTGCCAGTCCTCGGACGTCTCGAGGATGGTCTCGGCGTTGCCCGAGTGGCAGGCCAGGCACTCGTCCTGGGCCAGCGGGCGCACGTGATCGGCCCAGGTGACGACCCCGCTCTGCAGGTCCAGCTCTGCGGTGACCTCGACCGGCTCGCTGCCCCAGGCGCCGGTCGCGGTGACCGTGTGCAGTCCGCGGGGCAGGCCGTCCAG
>CALATR010001092.1 GCA_937891875.1 uncultured Pseudomonadota bacterium
CAGGTCGCCGCGGAGCACGGCATCGAGCCCGGCCGGGTCGTGCTCGCGCTGGCGTGGGGAGACCAGTGGACCAACCTGTTCCAGCCGTTCTGGGCGCTGCCCCTGCTGGGGATCACTGGGACCCGAGCGGGCGATCTGCTAGGTCCGACCTTGCTCGCCGGCGTCGCAGCAGGCATCGTGTTCGCCTTGGGGGCAGCGATCGGATGAGCCAGCTCGAGCGGCGCGAGGAGGGGCACGTGACGGTGCTCGCCTGGGACCAGCCCAGCGGCGAGCGGCGTGAGGTCGAGGTCAGCGGGCGCCGGCTCAAGATCGTGGACCACGGCCGGGGGCGCGTCACCGAGCACGCCGTCGTGCCGTGGGTCCTCGTCCAGCGGGTCGGCGTCGAGCAGGGCGACGGGGTCGCGACGGTGTCGCTACACACCGATGATGGCGTCGTGCACGTGGCGATCGCCATCGAGATCGAGCTGGCCGAGGCGCTGCGTGATGGCCTCGAGTCCCTCCGGGAGCGCAGCAGCGGGCGCTCGCCCATGTCCGCGCGCCGGGTGCTCCAGCACATCTCCCACCAAGGGGGTGCCGAGCCGGATCACTCGCGGGACTGGCATCCGGACGTGCGGCAGCGGCACCAGATCACCGAGCAGTACGGCTCGGTGGTCGTGCGCGCCCACATCGACCACGCCGAGGTGATCGTCGCCCGGGCGGACCACGCTCGCACCGTCGGCCTCACCTGGATGGGGATCGCCGTCGGCGCGTTCAGCGGCTTCGCCCTGCTCTTGATCGCGGTGATCGTGCTCGCCAGCCGCGTCGCGACCAGCGCGGTGGTGGGCGCGGTCAGCCTGATGCTCGCCTGCGCCCTGCTCTGCACCACGGGCGCGGGGCTGCTGCTGGCCGTGCTCCGCCGCCAGAGTCCCACCACCACCCTCGAGCTGTCCCAGCACGGCGTCCGCACCGGGGGTCGACTGGTGCCCTGGTCCGCGCTGAAGCTGTGCTACCTCAAGGAGCTCGGCCACGGAAACTGCGCGATCCACGCGGATACTCCCGAGGGCAGGGTGCCGCTGGTCGCGCGCATGCTGCTCGCGGACGCCCCGTGGCTGGTGACCCGCATCGAGATGGCCCGGCCGATCGCGGTGGAGTCCTTCGATGACACCGAGCCAGACGGCGTCCTCGACGAGGCAGGCAAGGCGCTCCTCGACCTGCGGGACAAGGTCGCGGACCGCTGAGGCAAGCCCGCTGCAAAGCACGTCTGCACCGGGGCTGCCGACCGGATACGGCCGCTGACCACGCCGGAGTGCCCATGTTCGAGATGACCGAGGATCAGCGCGCCCTCGCCGAGGCGGTGTCGGGCTTCTGCACCGACCTGCTCGGCCCCACCCTCGAGGCGGACGACGAGGAGGAGCTCTTTCGCAAGGAGTTCATCCAGGCGATGGGCGAGCAGGGCTTCTGCGGCGTCGCAACTCCCGAGGAGCACGGTGGACTCGGGCTCGGCTACCTCGACTACGCCATCGTGCTGGAGGAGATCGCCAAGGTCAGCGCCAGCTACGCGGTGAGCATCGCGGTCACCGGCCTGCCC
>CALATR010001093.1 GCA_937891875.1 uncultured Pseudomonadota bacterium
AGGTCGACCACGTCGAGCGGGTCTTCGCCGCCGGTCCCTACGTCTACGTCGCCGACGGGCACGAGGGCATCATGACCGACCTCACCCGCACGGTCGGTGTCACCGCCGGCCTGGTGCTGGTCGTGCTCGCGCTCGGCATGCGCAGCGTGCGCGCGCCCCTGGTCCTGGGCGTGCCGGTGCTCATCTCGGCGATCCTGCAGCTCTCGGCCTTGTCCCTGCTCTTCGGCTCGCTCAACACCTTCACCAGCTTCGGCACCGCCCTGCTGGTCGGGCTCGGCCTCGACAGCGGCATCCACCTGTGGATGCGCACCCGGGAGCTGCGCCGCGACGGCCTGGAGGTGGAGGACGCGATCGCCTGTGCCTGGGACACGGTCGGCCCGGCCTGCGTCACCGCCACCCTCACCTCCGCCGCCGGCTTCGCGGTGCTGGGCCTCGCCGAGTTCCGCGGCCTGGCCCACCTGGGCATCTCCCTCGCCATCGGCCTCGTGCTGTGCCTGGTCGCGACCGGGGTGCTGCTGCCCATCCTGCTCCGTGCCTTCGATCGCCGCCTGCCCCGGATCCGCCCCCGCCCTGCGGTCCGCCCCACCCCGCGGCGCACGTCGGTCATCGGGCTGGTCGTGCTGCTGCTCGTCGGTGGGGGAGCCAGCGTCTTCGGCGCCTTCAACCTTCGCTTCCAGCACGACATCACCCTGATGAACCGCGACCGCATGGCCTTCTCCAAGCTCGACGAGGCCACCCGGGAGCTGGTGCGCCAGGCCTACCCCCCGGTCGTCGTCACCCTGCCCGATGCCGACGCCGCCGCCGCCGCCCACCAGCGGCTCGACGACGCCCGCCGCGCCGGCGAGCTCCCCCACGTGGGCCAGGTGCTCTCGGTCGCCGGCCTGCTCCCCAGAGGCCGCCGCGACCAGCTCCCCGACGCCGTCGTCGCCCTGCTCGGCGGTCCGAACCGGGTGCTGCTCCGTCCCCAGGGCGACCTCTACGATCTGCGCGAGAGCTCCGCCTTCATCGACGAGCTGGCCCCCCACGCTCCCGACGCCGCCAGCGAGCAGCTGGCCCAGGGCGCGGTCTACCGGGCGATGGTGCGCGACACGCCCTGGATCGTGGGCGCAGCGCTCGGACTCGTCGGGCTGCTGGTGCTCGCCGACCTGCGCAAGACGCCGATCCTCGCCGCTGCCGCCCTCGCCAGCCTCACCCTCGGGCTCGGCATCGCCGCCGGTGCCTGCGCGCTGCTCGGCGTCGAGCTGACCCTGATGAACCTCATCGGCCTGCCCGTGCTGCTGGGCATCGGCATCGACGTCGTGCTGCACTTCGCCCACCGCCTCCGCGATCAGGCCGGGCTGCGCACGGTCGGCGGGGCGGCGGCCCTGTCCACGGTCACGACCCTCGCCAGCTTCATCGCGCTCACCACCGCGTCCAGCGGCGGCATCCGCAGCGTAGGCATGCTGATCGTCGTCGGGCTCTCCGCGGTGACCCTCACCTCGGCCATCGCCCTGCCGCTGTTCATGGCCGTTCTCCGGCCCGCTCAGGCGCCGTCGGACCCGTAGGCGTCGAGCGCCTCGTCGAGGGTGCGCAGGGGCTGATCCGGCCAGAAGGCGCGCTGGCGGGCGTTGTCGAAGCTCTGGTCCTGGGCGACCAGCCGCAGCCGGATGGACGACATGGTCGCCGTGCTGGTCTCGGGGTCGATGCCGGCCAGGCGCTCCCACAGGCGCACCGGGCCCAGGACCGCGCTGAGAGGCAGGGACAGCCGCGGGGGCGAGCCCCCGAGCCGGGCACACAGCTGCTCGCCGAGCCTACGCAGGGTGTGCGGACGGCCGTCGGTGGCGTGCATCACGGCGTGGTCCGGCAGGGGCCCGCGAGCGGCGCGGATCAGGATGGCGACGAGATCATCGACGTGGATCAGCGAGAGCTGGGCCCGGCCACCGTCGAGCCAGAACGGGCTCCTGGCGACGACCCGGTGCAGGCGGGGGATCACCGCGTCGTCGCCGGGGCCGATGACGAAGCGGTGGCGCACGACGAGCACCGGCTGACCAGCGGCGTGGCGGGCGACGAGGGCGGCGTCGACCCGGGCCCGGGAGCGGGAGAGCGGCGTGTCCGGGTCCAGGGGCGTGGACTCGTCAGCGAGGCGGTGGGGTGCGTGGCCGTAGACCCCGCAGGTGGAGAGGCTGACCAGCGGCAGGTCGGCGGCGGCGGCAGCCCCGGCGAGCACCGCGCTCCCGTCCACGTTGGCCTGAAAGCCGCTGCCGTCGTGGTCGATGTTCTTGAAGGCGGTGTGCACGATCGCGTCGCAGCCGGCCAGCTGGGCCCGCACCGCGTCGTCGTCGCGGGTGTCGCCCTCGAAGGCGCGCGCTCCTTCGCCGAGGGTCTCGATCAGCCGGCCGCCGATCCACCCGCGGGCTCCGGTGACCAGGATCATCGGCCCAGATCCTCGATCGCGGCGCGGAGGCGGGCGGTCAGTCCCTCGGCGTCCCCCTCGGGAGGCAGGCGCTCGCCGACGGACAGGCGGATGGCGCCGCCCGCGCTCCCGGTGCCCGACAGGTGCAGGGGCAGCAGATCGACCCCGGCGGTCAGCGCGGCCTCTGCGGTCCAGGGGCTGAAGTCGCCGAGCCCGTCGGGGTTGCGCCCGAGCTCCGGGTAGCAGAGCAGGAGCTGCCCCCGACCCAGCAGGGCGGTCGTGTCGCGGAGGTAGGAGGCGCGGTCGTCGACCCGCAGCACGTTGCCGACCGCCATCACGCCCCGACGCAGCGGATCCCGGTACAACCTCGGCTTTGCCCCCACGAACACCACCCGCGGACGGATGAGCGCGCTCAGGTGCACCGTGTCGACGAAGGCCGCGTGGTTGCAGGCCAGGATCAGCGCCTCCTGCCGGGTGGGCAGGCGCTCGCCCCCGCGGATCTCCAGGTGGTGGCGCGCTCGCCAGGCCGGCCCGACCAGGGTGACCAGGGTGCGCCGCGCCAGCCGGGGCAGCGGCCGGTTCACCGGCGAGGTGGTCACGTCCACACGGCGTCGGCGAGGCGGGTCGGGTTGTCGACCAGGATGGCCCGGATCAGAGCTTCGTCACCCTCGATCGCCCGGTGCAGCAGCCGCAGGTTGAGCGGGTAGGCATAGGGGGCGCCGTCGTTGCCCCACACGAGCTTGCTCCAGTCCACGGCGATCTCCCGCCGCACCAGCCGCTCTGCGGCGAACACGCCGGACGCGGCGAGATCGGCCCACACGTGCTCGTGCTGGCTCACCATCTCGGCCGCCTGCTCGACGAAGACCGCGCCGCCCGCGTGGCACAGGATGACCCGCAGCGCGGGGAACTCGCGGCAGACGCGATCGAAGTGCAGGGGGTCGCCGAAGCGCGAGCTCATGAAGCGAGCGGCAGCCGCCTCCTCCTCCTTGTGCCGCGCGGTGAAGAAGCCGGTGTGCACCATGGCGGTGAGCCCGAGGTCCTGCATGGCGGCGAAGAAGTCGCGGTGGACGGAATCGTCGGCCTGCCAGCCGGTCACAGGCAGGAGCTTGACCACCCGCACGCCCTCGTCGGCGAAGCGCTGCAGGTCGGCGATGGCGTCGGGCAGGGTCGGGTCGGTGAAGGCGCTGATCCAGAACCGGTCGGGGTGGGCGTCACGGACCGCGCGCAGGCCGGCGTTGCCCTGGAGCGACGGCGCCTCGTCGGGGGCAGACTGGAGCAGGCAGCGGGAGATGCCCAGCTGGTCCATGGCGAGGAGCTGGTAGCGCTCGATGCTCGGGTAGCGAGGCAGGATCTGGTGCAGGTCCAGGAAGGGTCGGGGCAGCCAGGTGAGTGACGCCATGGAACCGAGGAAGAACGCCGGGTCCCGAAGGGTCGCCGGGTCGGGCGGGTGGCCGCAGCGGGGACAGGGCTCGGCAGGATCGTCGAGCCGGGCGCGGCAGTAGACGTAGGCGCACTGGTGCATCAGCGCCGCCTCATGCGCTGGACGACCGCCTCGGGCAGCAGGGACCAGCGCCCGGACAAGGAGCCGACGACCTCGCCGGACTGCAGGTAGTGACCGGCGCAGGTCATGCCGACGAGGCGCCCACGGCGGAACTCGAGGTCGGTCAGCTCGCAGCGGCCGAACACCGGCTGGTCGAGCTCGGCGGGGCGCTGAAAGCCGATCCGCAGGTCCTGGAGCAGGAAGGCGATTCCCTCGATGGGCACGTCGTAGACGGTGTG
>CALATR010001094.1 GCA_937891875.1 uncultured Pseudomonadota bacterium
CCCCCCGACGGGGTCGAGACCGAGCTCGACGAGTCCGGCGGCGGAGGCAGCGTGGTCGAGCAGCTCGCGGCCCACCGCGCCGATCCGGTGTGCGCCTCCTGCCACGACCAGATCGACCCGGTCGGCCTGGCGCTGGAGCGCTTCGACGGCATCGGCGCGGCGCGCGAGACCTACGAGGACGGCACCGAGATCCCCGCCGGCGGCTCGCTCGCCGGTGTGGGCGCGTTCGACGACGTGGCAGGATTGACCGGCATCCTCGCGCACCAGACCCGGGCGGAGCGCTGCTTCGTGCAGAAGTCGTTCACCTACGCCCTGGGCCGCGGCACGACCGCCGAGGACTGGCCCTTCCTGGCGGACATCGAGTCGCGGTTCGCCGCGGGTGAGCACCGCTTCGAGGAGCTCGCCGTGGCCATCGCCCTGTCCGAGCCCTTCCGCACCCACCGGGGAGGGGAGTGATGCCGTTCTCTCGACGCCTCTTCCTGCGCGGCGCGGCCGGCACCCTGCTGGCCCTGCCCTTCCTCGAGTCCCTCGCTCCCCAGCGCGCCGCCGCCGACGGCACCTCCCCGAAGCGGCTGCTGTGGTGGTACACGCCCAACGGCCACAACATGGCCGACTGGATCCCGGCCACCACCGGCGACGACTACGTGCCGAGCCCGATCATCGAGCCGCTCTCCGCCTGGCGCGAGCACATGACGGTGGTGAGCGGCCTGCGCAACCACGGCTGCATCGACGGCGCGAAGGGGCACGCGGGCAGCGCCGGAGCCTTCCTGACCTGCGCGGCGATGGACGAGACGCGCACCTGGAACGGCGTGAGCATCGACCAGATCGCCGCGGCGGCCATCGGCTCGCAGACCCCGTTCCCCAGCCTGGAGATCGGCCTCGAAGCGGGATCCTCGGGCAACTGCAGCAGCGCGACCTGCGGCTACGGCAGCAACATCAGCTGGTCCGGTCCGGAGACCCCGCGGCCCAAGATCGTCGATCCGACGGCCCTCTTCCAGCGGCTGTTCGGCACCGCCGGGGCGACCCCTCCCGAGGAGCTGGAGCGCCGCCGGGTCCTGCGCCTGTCGATCCTCGACGACGTGAAGGGCGACATCGCCGACCTCGATCGCCGCCTGCCGGTCCGCGATCAGCTCAAGCTCGACGAGTACACGACCGCCGTGCGCGAGCTGGAGCTGCGCATCGACGCGCTGGACGGCGTCACCTGCGAGCCCGGCGAGCCCCCCGCCGACGCCACGGACGTGCCCACCCGCCTCGAGCTGATGGCGGACCTGATGGTCAAGGCGATGGAGTGCGACCTCACCCGAGTGTGTACGTTCATGCTGGGGAATGCGGCGAGTAACCAGCCGTATGACTGGCTCGGCATGCCGGAGTGGCACCACGCGCTCTCCCACCACGGCCAGGACCCCGAGACGCTCGCGAAGCTGACCCGGATCGGGCGCTGGCAGAACGAGGTGTTCGCGCGCTTCCTGCAGCGCCTGGCCGACACGACCGACCCCGAGGGCGGCACCCTGCTCGACTCGACGGTGATCCTGATGGGCAGCGGCATGTCCGACGGCCACTACCACCGCAACGACGACCTCCCCCTGCTGCTCTTCGGCGGGGGTGGGGTGTTCCGTCATGGCCACCACCTGCGCTCGGTCGACGCGCCGCTGGCGGACCTGCACCTGGCCATGCTGGCCGCCGTGGGCGTGGAGCAGGACCGGCTGGGCGTCGCCGGCACCGGGCCGCTGGCGGGGCTCACGTGAGGCGGATGTTCCTGCTGGTCGTGCTCCTGGGCGCGTGCGAAACCCCAGCGCCGGGCGACCCTGCCGAGCCCGACGATCTCGCGCAGCTCACGCCGTACCAGCGCGACCTCGAGCCCAAGCTGCGGGCCTGCGTCGCCTGCCACCAGGGCAGCGAGCCCCAGGGCGGACTCGATCTCACCGACCTGCGCGCCGCGACCGTCGACCAGCCGTCGGGCCAGGGGGAGCTGCCGCTGATCACCCCGGGCAATCACCGCCAGAGCTACCTGTGGCACAAGGTCAACGGCAGCCAGGGGATCGCCGGCGGGCTCGGCGCGCGCATGCCGGTCGGGGTCGAGTGGAGCGAGGACGACGTGGACCTGCTGGCGCGGTGGATCGACCTCGGGCTGCCCGAGTAGCGATCTACGGCTCCGGCTCCGGGATGGTCCCCGACTGCAGGGCGCGCGCCGGCTTCGTCGGGGGTGGGACCTCGGGGAAGCTCTCGGTCGGGCGCGCGCCGACGGCCTTGGCGGCCCGGCTGCGGCCGATCGCGATGTGCTGGCCCTCGTAGGGGATGAGCACGACCTCTGGCGGAGGCAGGCGGCGCTCGCCACTGGGCTCGGGCAGGGCGTCGGCGATGGTCATCCAGGCGGGCAGGGCGGCGCGACCGCCGGTCTCGGACGGGCCCAGGGTGTGGGTGCCGTCGGTGCCGATCCACACGGCGATGACGTAGCGGGGGGTGAAGCCGACGAACCAGGCGTCCATGAAGCCGTTGGTGGTGCCGGTCTTGCCCGCCCGGTCGAGGTCGGGGCGGTAGGCGCGGCGAGCGGTCCCGCCGCGGACGACCTCGCGCATCATGTCGGAGATCTCGTAGGCGACCCCGGGATCCATGGCCGGTCGGCCGGGTCCACCGGGCAGGCGCACCTGGTGTCCCTCGCGGGTGAAGGTGTCGCCGGCCTCGGCGATGAAGTTGCCCTCGGCGTCGTGCAGGGCACGGATCCACACCGGGTCGACCGCGGTGCCGCCCCGGGCGATCGTGGCGTATCCAAGCGCCTGATCGAGCGGTGTCACCTCGCTCGCGCCGAGCGCCATGGTCAGGTCGGCGCGCAGCGGAGTGCGCACGCCGGCGCGGGCGGCGGTGCCGGCGATGGTCGGGGCACCGACGTCCAGGGCGAGGCGGACCGCGACCGTGTTCAGGCTGCGGGCGAGGGCGCCGCGCAGGGTGATGGGGCCGGCGAAGCCGCCGCCGTAGTTCTTGGGCTGCCACGTCTTGCCGTTGCCGGCGGGCAGGGAGATGGGCCCGTCCACGACGATGTCGAGCTGGGTGCGGCCCGCGGCGAGCGCGGTCGCGTACACATACGGCTTGAAGCTGCTGCCCGGCTGGCGGCGGGCCTGGGTCGCGCGCACGAAGCCCTCGAGGCCGACCTCGTACCCACCGACCACCGCGACGATCTCGCCGGTGCGGTGGTCGAGCACCACCGCCGCACCCTCGGCCCAGGGGCGGTCGGCCAGCCGGACGGTGCCATCCTCGGCGATGCAGACGTCGACGACGTCGCCGGCCCGGACCTTGCGCCCCACGCTCACCGGCAGCTTGTCCGGATCCGGGTCGCGCACCAGCTTCTGGGCGTCCTCGGCAGCCAGGGCGAGGGTGTGGGGTCCGGCGCGCAGCTCCTTCACCCCCCTGGGTCCGGCGACCGCCTCCAGGCAGTCTCCGGGGGCGGGGGCGCTGACCGAGCCGTCGGCACCCCGGGCGAGGCCAGGCGCTGCGGCCAGGAAGGTCTTCGCCGCCTCGGGCTCCAGGTGGCGCAGGGGCACCCGCGGTCCCTGCCGTCCCAGGTGGGCCTCGACCGCGGCCCGGATCGCTCCGACCGCGACCTCCTGCACCTCGGGATCGAGCGCGGCGGTGACCTTGAGGCCGGCGTCGGCGAAGGCGCCGGCGTCGCCGAGCAGGCGGCGCAGCTCCCGGCGGACCTCGGTGCGGTAGGCGGCGTCGAGGCGATCCTCGGGGGGCGCGACCCGGGACAGGCGCACGGGATCATCGACGTACGCGGCCAGATCTTCGGGGGCCAGGTAGCCCTCCTCGACCATGGCCCGCAGCACGAGGCGACGGCGCTCCCGGGCGATGTCCGGGTTTCGACGCGGAGAGTAGCGGGAGGGGGCCGGGGGCAGGCCGGCGAGCAGGGCCGCCTGGCCGGGGTCGAGGTCGCGGGCGGAGATGCCGAAGTAGTCGCGCGACGCGGCCTCGACGCCGTAGTTGCCCGAGCCCAGGGCGACGTAGTTCAGGTACAGCTCGAGCACCCGCTCCTTGCCCAGCTCCTGGTCGAGGCGCCAGGCGAGCACGGCCTCCTTGAGCTTGCGCTCGTAGCTGCGCTCGCTGCCGACGATGAGGTTCTTGACCAGCTGCTGGGTGAGGGTCGAGCCGCCCTGGCTGACGTCGCCGGTGACGAAGTTGGCGTAGGCCGCGCGCAGCACGCCGGTGAAGTCGACGCCCGGGTGCTTCCAGAAGCGGCGATCCTCTGCGGCGACGAAGGCCTCGGGCACGTGGGGAGGCAGCTCGGACAGCGGCACCCAGACGCGCCGCTCCAGGTAGAAGGTGTCGATGAGCCGCCCGCTCGGATCCTCGACGGTGACCGTGGCCTGGGGGCGGTAGGTCTGGTACGCGGACAGATCCTGGGGCAAGCTGTCGAGGATGGTCCACTTGAGCCACAGGTATCCCGCACCCGCGGTCGCCCCGACCAGCACGAGCAGAAGGGCGGTTGCAACGAGGAAGAACCGGATCAGCCCGCGCAGCCACCGGCGGCGGGGGGTGCTGGTCGCCGGACTCTCGGTCGCGCTGTCGATGCTCGCCTCCTGTGCGCCGGACGCCGGTCCCACCGACGACCCGGGCCTGCCTGCGCGGCTTCGGACGGAGTCGGCCATCGCGGTGCGGATCACCCCCCACCCGGCGGCTGGCGACAGTCGTACCACGGACGCCACCGGCCTGGCGACGGTCGGGCTGGAGCTTGCGCTGGCCGACCTGCCGGGCGTGGTGCCCATCGTCGATGGTGCGCCAGAGAGCCCGATCGTCGACGATGCCCTGCGGGTGGTCACGGCCACCTGGGCGCTCGATCTGCAGGTCGCGGTCTCGGGGGAGGAGCTGCTGCTGGACGCGAGCCTGTGCGATCCCGACGGCGGCTGCACGCCGATCGACGCGACGGCGCGGCTGGTCGAGCCCGGCCCCGGGTTGGGGCGGGTGATGCACGGCATCGAGCAGCAGCTGGGGCGCTTTGCCTCGGCCGATGCGGCGAGCGCGCGGATCGCCCCCGAGAGTGCCGACGACTACGCCGTGCGCCTCGAGGGGCGGGCGGCTTCTGTGCGCTACGGCCTGCTGCCCCCGCCGAAGGCCGCGTGGGACAAGCGCACCGATCCGGTCATGCGCGCGGTGCTCGTCGACCCGACCATCCCCGGCTCGGGCTACACCGCGGCCGCGATGGCGCTGGCCCTGGACGAGCCCGGTCGCGTGGCCGCCTTCCTGAGCCGCCCGCGCACGGCCCGCCCGTCCTCCCCCTGGCTGCGGGCGGTCGACGCCGCGGCGCTCACCGCGCTCGACGATCGCGTCGCCGCCGAGCTCGCCTGGCTGGACCTGGTCGAGACCTGGCCGAACGATCCGCGCTTCCTCATCCCTGCGGCACGTCAGGCGTTGATCGCCGATCATCCCGGCCTGACCGAGCGCCTGCTGGTGCGGGTGCCCGAGGCGGCCGCCACCGATCCCGAGGTGGCGCGGCTCCGCGCCGAGGCGGCTGCCGGCGGGAACCTGGAGATCCTCGACGCGCGCCTCGCCGAG
>CALATR010001095.1 GCA_937891875.1 uncultured Pseudomonadota bacterium
CCCGTCGAGCCGGCACAGCAGCGGCATCTTCGGTCGCCTGCGCGGCACGGTGCTGCTGCTCGAGGCGGCGGACGGCGGTCGGGTGCTGCTGGTGGCCACCGATCTGCTCGCCGGCACCCGCTTCCTCACCGAGACCCTCGCCCAGCGCCTCGGTCCCGAGCTGGGCATCGGCCTGGACCGCATCTGGCTCTGCGCCAGCCACACCCACTCGGCGCCGGGCCACATCTTCGGCGAGCGCTTCTACGACTGCCTCGCCGCGCGCACCAACGACTTCGACCTGGACCTTGCGGGCTGGCTGGTCGACCGGCTGGCGGAGGCGGCGCGGGAGGCGGCGGGGCGGCTCGAGCCGGCGAAGGTGGGGGTCGGTCACGCGCCCTTGTGGGGCATGGTCTGGCAGCGGTCCCTGCTGGCGATGCTCGCGAACCACGGCGAGCCCAGCCTCATGGGGGCGGGGCGCAAGGCGGAGCACGCCCGGGCGCTGGGTCAGGCGCTGACTGGGGAGCAGGTGCCCGACGGCCTGGACCCGGCGTTTGCCGCCGTGGACTCGCGGATCACGGCGATCTGGGCCGAGTCCCTGGACGGCCGTCCGATCGGCCTGCTGGGGCTGTCCAGCGCGACCCCGACCCTGCTCCCCGCCCACCTGGCCCTGCTCTCCCCGGACGCGGTCGGCGTGGCCTGCCGGCGGGTCGTGCACGCACTGCACCGCTGCCACGGGGTCATCGCGCCGGTCGGCATGGCGGCGGCGGCGATGGGGGACACGAACCTGGTCGATCCGGTGCTCGACATCGCCACCTTCCGCCAGACCCGCGCCGAGGGCCCGCCCCTGAAGCGCCGGGAGGACCTGATCGACCTGACCGAGCGTACCGGCAGGCACCTCGCGGCCGCGCTCCTGCGCGCCTGTGCGCGGGCCCGGGAGGACGCGCGGGCGGACCTGGAGCTGGAGGTGCGCTTCGCCGAGTTCGAGATCCCCGGCGCGTCGGGCCCGAGCTGGCAGCTGCCGGCGGAGCACCAGGTGGGCAATGCCCAGTTTGGCGGTTCGGAGCTGAACAACCCGGGCGAGCCCATGATCGCGACCTGGTGGTCCCTGCTGTCGGCCGGGGTCCTGAGCCGCCTGTTCATGCGCTGGCTGGTGGGCGAGCCCTCGGGCCGGCGCTCGCGGTGGTGGTTCCCGGTGCCGGTGAAGCTGCCGGTGTGGGGCGACGATCCCCACGCGCCCAAGAACCACGTGCTGTACGACGTGCTCCGCACCTTCGGCCGGCGCTTCTACGGTCGCAACCTGCGGGCCGGCGACGCCTTCGAGCCCAACCTCCCCTTGCGCCACCTGCGCCTGGGGGATCACGAGCTGCTGGGCATCTCCGTCGAGCCCAGCCAGGTGCTCACCGCCCGGATCCGCCAGGCCCTGCGCCCGGACGCCCCCCACCGGGTGCTCGTCATCGGATTGTGCGGGGGCTACGCCGGCTATGCTGTGACCCAGGACGAGTACCGCGTCCAGGACTACGAGGGTGCTGCGACCCTGTGGGGACGCGACTTCGGCGTGTACGTGCAGGCCATGTGTGAGCGGGTGGCCGCCGGTCCGGCCCGACCCATCGGCGCGGTGGTGCCCGGCGAGGCCACCTTCGACACGGACCCACGCGCCCTGGGCTCCCCCGTGTCCCTGCACGTGCCCCCGCGCGCCCTGCAGCTCTTCACCGGACAGGCCGAGGTGGTGCTGGGCGCGTGGCCTGCCGACTGGCCCCGGCTGGCCGACGCGATCGAGCCCGACCCGCCCGCTGGGGAGGCGCCACCGGGTGATGCCCAGCTGGTCTCGCTCGCGACCGAGGTGCTCGGCGACCGGGATCGCCTGGTGCTCTGGGGCTGGTGGTTCAGCGACCCGGTGCGTCCGTCGGAGCGCTTCGAGCCCCTGGCGGACGGCTGGATCGTCCGCCTGCAACGCCTGGGATCCGATGGGTGGGAGGACCTGCGCTGGGGGCCGTGCACGGTGGACGATCGGGACGTGAGCTTCTTCCTCCGCCGCGCCATCAGCGCCGACCTCACCCGAGTGCGCTGGGTCGCCAGCGTGCGCGTCCCCCGCGACCTGCTGCCCGACGGGACCCAGGTGAGGCTCCAGGTGGCGGACCGCGCGGGGATCCGACCGCTGGAGGGCTCGGTGGTGAAGCCGTGGAGGTGGTCGGCGAAGGGGGAGGGGGATCTGCGCGGGGGGTGAGGGAGTCGGGGTAGGGGTCGGTCTCGGTCTCGGTGTCGGGCTCGGGCTCGGTCGAAGCGGGGAAGGTGCGCGCGGTCTGCCCTGCCCCCACCACGAAGGCACGGAGGCGCGGAGGGCCACGGAGGGGGGAGGTGGCGGCGCGGAGAGGGTCGTGCTGGCGGGTTGGATGAATGGGGCCTTGGGGGGTCGTTGCGGACGTGGGCGCGTCCCTCTCGAGCGGATCCCCGGTGGTGCGACAGTGGAGAGGGCGAGTGCTCGGCCGGAAGAGACGTTCGAGGCCTATCGAACCGAGAGGCAGCAGAACCCGTTCCGCCCCTGCCATCCTCTCTCCGTGGCCCTCTGCGCCTCCGTGCCTTCGTGGTGAGGGTGTGGCTGAACGCATGCAGCCCCCTCCCTCGTCCCCGTCCGGCCCGGCCCCCCGGCCCGCCCCTCAAGGCCTCGTCGCCACCAGCACCTGCGCCGTCCCGGTCGCCAGCGACCTCCGCTCACTCACCGCGAACCCGGCGCGCTCCACGCAGCGCAGCAGGCCGCCTTCGAGCAGATCGCGGCCGACCTCGGGCTCGGCGAGGCGGAGGTAGAGGCGGAAGACGGGGTCGATGGGGAAGGGGGCGCGGCCGTCGAAGTCGAGCACGACGAGGCGACCGCCGGGGCGCAGGCAGCGGGCCGCGGTGGACAGGGCGCCGGCGCGGGTGGCGGGGTCCATCTCGTGGAGCACGAAGGCGAGCAGGGCCGCGTCGAAGGGTTCTTCGGCCTCGAACGCCAGGATGTCGGCCTTGCGCAGGTCGGCCTCGGGGGCCTTCTTCCGCGCGCGCTCCAGCATGGGCTCGGCGAGGTCGAGGCCGGTGACGCGGGCTCCCGCGTCGACCATGCGCCGGGTCATGGCGCCGGTGCCCACGCCCAGCTCCAGCACCCGGGTCCCGGGCGTGATGCCGAGTGCGTCGACCACGGCACCGCGGAAGCGATCCTCGCCGCCAAACGGCAGGAGCAGGCTCCAGGCCATCCAGTCGTAGACCGGAGCCAGGCGGTCGTAGGGGTCGTAGTGGTGGTCGGGGGTCAGCTGCGCCTCACGAGCCAGGCCCCATAGCCGCCGACGTACCAGGTGCACGCGAGGGCGCCGGCCACGGCGAGGCCGACGTTCATGGGGGAGGCGTCCGCCGGTGAGGTGAGGTGCAGCACCAGGGCGCCGACCGCGTACGCGCCCATCGCCGCCCACGCGGAGAGCTTGGCGACGGCGCGCCACCGGGACGGGCGGATCCCGTCGGACAGGCCGTAGCCGACGGCACCGAACAGGAACGGGATCAACGAGAGGCCGGTCGTGAGCAGCGCCTGGTCGCCAAGCAGATCGACGGTCAGGGGACGCCACGCGCTGATCCCGCCGATGGGGCCGAGGGTCGCCAGCAAGAGCACGGCGACGTGCAGGGCGAAGGGCTGCTCCGGGGGCCCGTCCTCGGGGGCACGCGCGACCGGAGCCGGCGGCGCATCGGAGGGGTCGATGCTCCACGGCAGCGCCTTCGGGGGGTCGCCCGGAACCCACGGCAGCGAGGTGAGGAAGCCCTCGACGACCCCGTTCTCCAGCAGGGCGGCGGCCGCGCTGTCGAGGGTCTCGCGCACGTGGGGGGCGTCGGCGGCGATGCACAGCAGCACGCTCGGATCGGCGGCCCAGGTCAGCGCGGTGCTCGCCTTGGCGATGGACACCCGGTCGCGCCACAGGTCGGGTCGCAGGGCGAAGGACGCGGCGGGCAGGTCCGGGCAGAACAGGATGGCGAACCCGTCGTGCTGGTCGATCTCGACGTCGAGCGCCCCCAGGTTGCGCAGCGCGAGGGCGTGCAGAGCCTCCTCGTCGGCCAGATCCAGCGCCTCGAGGTGGTCCGCCCGGATGCCGAACCAGGTCTCGACGACGGGGGCGTGCACGGCGTAGGTCAGCTCGACTCCGGGGCCGAGCGAGCGGCGGAACACCTCCGGATCCTGGAGTTCCTCCGCCGAAGACGGAAGGATGAGGGGCAGGACCTTGTCGCGGACCAGGACGCTGACGTCGCTCACCGAAGCTCCGAGGGGGAGGGCACCCTGAAGTGGCCGCACGGACCATCCTCGTCCCGCGCCAGGTCGACCCAGTCGATGAACGCGGGCTCGTCGGGGTAGTTCCGGCCCAGGTAGCACATCGCGACCAGGTGCTGGGCGACGACCGTGTAGGCGTAGTGCTGGGTCTGGCCGATGAGCTCGCCGCCGCAGGTGTCGTCCAGCACGCGCTCGGCGCCGGCGCAGGTGATGTTGTCGCCGTAGAAGCGGTGCCACTCGGATGCGTCGCGGCCGGCTCGCCAGCGCAGGTACGCAGGGCGAATGTTGGTCGGACGCTTCACGCCGAACTGCCTGTCCAGGTAGCCAGCGTTGTGGGAGAGGATCGTGAGCACGACGCCGCTGCCCGAGGCGCCGAGCTCCGGGTCGTTCCACGCGTCGCCGAGCGCGCGCAAGGAGCCCTCGGTGCTTCGCCGGAGATCGGTGCGCTCGTCGGTGCCGCAGGGGCCAGCGATCCGACAGGCGAGCTCGCCTCCGGTGCGGTCGATGTACGGGGCGTCGCGCGGGGGCACGAGCCCCGACGGCGTCCACGAGATCCGCTCGCCGTTGACCTTGTCCAGCGCGCAGTCCTCGACTCGCACGCCGACCCGCCGCGCGGTCTCGGGCATGAGCTGCCACCAGCCGAGCGCGCAGACGTGGGACTGGACCGAGCCCTGGTAGCGGGACTCGGTGAGCGGAATGGCGGCCAGGGCCTCGGGCATGTCGGCCTCGTCCACCTGGGTCAGGACCTTGGCGTACGCGTCACGCACGGCGTCGACCCGCCGGTAGAAGTCGATCGAGCCCGCGTGCCGCTCGGCGGAGGCGACGAAGTGCAGGAAGGCCGCCTCGTCCCAGTCGGCGCGCTCCCGGCGCCGGCTCATGTCCTGGCCCTGGTCCTCGGCGAGCCGGGCGGACGGGCGCACCACGAGCCGATCCCAGCCGCCCTCCATGCCGCGCAGCGCGCTCTTGTCCTTGACCAGCTTCGAGGTCTCGGGCTCGGCGTACTCGTAGACCACCTCGCCGGGGCGGGGCAGGACCTCCACGCCCGGCCGGATCGCGTAGACCACGATGCCGCCAGCGACCGCAAGGGCAGCTCCGACGCCGAGGATCCCGCAGCCCAGGAAGAGCATGGGCAGGCGGCTCGGCTTCACCCGCACCGGGCTGGTCGGCGCGCGCGAGGTCGTTGTGCGCTGGCCCTCCCACGCCCCCAGCGCCTCTACCCGCACCAGCTCCAGCGCGACCCCGGAGCCCGGGCGACCCAGGTAGATCACGCCCCCCTCGTTCCACCACGCGGGCTGCTGCAGGGGGTCGACCCGCTCCCAGTCGACGTTGCCGTGGGGAGCGACCCGGACCGGGCTCGTGCCCACCGGCGTCACCACCGCCTGGCCGTCCTGCAGCTGCACCCGCACGTGGACCGGAGCGAGGGATCGCAGGGGGATCCGGATCCCGCCGGGCGGGGGTTCCTTGCCGATGTCGACCACGTTCGCGACGCCCTTGCCGCAGTGCTCCTGTCCCGAGGTCGGCCCCCCGAGTGCGCGAACGTACAGGTCGAAGCGCTGCTGTCCCACCGTCACCTCGGCTGGGGCATGCTACACCCGGTCGCATGGAGGGCTGCGTGAGAACCTGCCTCGTACTGCCTCTGCTCGCGATCGCCTGTGGCGGCGTGGAGCCCGAGCTCCTCTTCGACGAAGGCGAGCGCGACGTCGGATACGCCACCGTCGAGCTCACCTACCCCTCGGCCGCCGACGGCGAGGACCGGGTCATCACCGTGCAGGTGTGGTACCCGGCAGACCGCGGCGAGGCCCAGGCCGCCACCTACGAGGTCGCCGGCATCGTGTCGGTGGTCTCGGACGGGGCGTACGACGCGCCCGAGGCCCGGCTCGACGGCACCGCGCCGCTCGCGATCTACTCCCACGGCAGCGGGGGCCAGGGGCTGCTCGGCTACCCGTACGGCGAGCACCTCGCGTCGCACGGCTGGGTGGTCATGGCGCCCGATCACGTTGGCAACACCTCGCTCGACGCGACCGGCAGCGGCATGGACCCGTACGTGCTCACAGCACTCAACCGCCCGAACGACGTCAGCGCCACCCTGGACGCCGCGAACGACCTCGTCGACGGGGTCACCGTGGACGCCGACCACGCCCTGGTCATCGGCCACAGCTTCGGCGGCTACACGGCCCTGTCCGTCGGTGGCATGGTCCAGGACGTGGACGCGATGATCACGCTGTGCACCGATGTCGAGGACGATCCCAACTGCGCCCTGGTCGGAAACTCCGACATCGAAGCGGCGTTCCGAGCCGGTTTTCGCGATGAACGCGCGGTCGCCCTCGTGCCGCAGGCGCCCGGCCTCGTGTCCAGCGCCGTGAAGTCCAGCCTGGCCGACGTCGACGTGCCGGTGCTGCTGCAGTCCGGCGAGCGCGACCAGACCACGCCTCACGTCCGGGAGGCCGTGCCCACCTGGGACAACCTCGACGGCGAAGGCGACGTGTGGGTCAACCTCCCCGACGGCGGGCACTACACCTTCGTCACCGTCTGCGACGACCTCGAGCCCGCCCTGGTCAACCTGTTCATCCGGGGCATCGACGAGGACGGCTGCGGCGAGGACTTCCTCCCGGTCAGCGAGGCCATCCCGCGCCTGACCGCCACCCTGCACGCCTTCGGCAATCAGCATGTGCTCGGCGAGGAGGGCTGGACCGAGGCCCTGCTCGAGGGCGGGACCGAGGTGTGGGGCGCGGGGCTGGAGATCTCCGGTCGGGCCGAGTGAGGAGCGGCTGCACGGCGATCAACCGCCTGCACCCGGCCAGATGAGGATCGCCCACCCTCGGAGCCAGGCCATCAGCGAGACGAACGTCAGGAGCAGGGCGACCCAGATGCCGACGGCGGTGGGCACGACCCAGGCGGCGTCCTGACGGTCCTGCCACAGGCGCGGCTTGAGGCCGAGGAGCGCGAAGGTCGCGACGGCGGCGAGGTTGACGCAGACCAGGTTGACCGCGAACAAGAGCCCCGCGCCGGCAGCGCCGTCGACGTCGCCCGAGCCGAGGAGCATGCCGCTGACGACGACGGGAGGCAGCAGGGCGGCGGCGACCATGACCCCGATGAGGGCGGAGTCGACCGCGCGGGTCACCGACAGCGCGCCGGCGGTTCCGGCAGCGAGGGCGAGGGCGACGTCGGCGAGGGAAACCTGTGTTCGAATCGCGATCTCGCCGACCTCGGGGTTCACGCTCATCACCAGGCCGACCAGCAGGGAGAGGAGGAAGGCGCCCCCTGAGCCGGCCCCGTTCACCAGGGCAGCGCGCACGCCGAGGCGCCAGTCCACCAGCGCCGTCGAGAGCGCCAGCAGGAGGTTGGGTCCGACCAGCGGCGCGATCACCATGGCGCCGATGACGACCGCGGTGTTGTCCATCGCCAGGCCCACCGCCGCCACGATGGTCGACGCGACCACCAGCACGATGAAGGGCCCGTCGATGGCGCTGTCCTTGTCCATGCGCTCGCGCAGCTCCTCCCGGGAGACCCGCGCGAACAGCGGCTCGGGCTCGTCCTTGACCTCGTCGTCCTCTTCGAGCTCGTCGACGTCTGGAAGGCAGGACTCCAGCGCGCGGGTCACGACGACCTGCACCCGCTCCAGGTCGTGAACGCGCTCGACGACGCCCTCGACGTGCTCGGCGCGCAGGATCAGGCTGTGCAGGCGCGCGTCGTCACCGGCGGCGACGTGCCAGTGGTGGAGCACGCGGTCTTCGTGCTCGCCGAGGTCGAGGTCGTCCTCGCCGGTCGCGACGATGTCGAGCTGTCGGAGGGCCATGGGCACCGGGGGCTCCGGGGAGCCTAGCCGCGGTGGGCGCGCCGGGGGGACGCCTTCCGAGGTTCTGGTGAGGGGGCATGCCGCGAGCAGCGGGCGTGACGGGTCCCGGGCTCGCCGGTGCCGCCGACGACAGGACCCGCCTCACCCCGCGGCGAATGCCACCGCGTCGGCGCCGGCGGGCAGGACCCGGGGGCAGTCGGGGTCGGTCGCGGCACGCCAGATGGCCTCGGCAACGTCGCTGGCGTGGGTGAGCGGCGCGTCCGCCGGCGGGTTGAGCATGCGCTGCACCACGGTCTGCACGAAGTCGGCGTACGCGTCTGGCGTCTCGACCCGGTCCAGGACGCTCTGCGCGTTGGCCGCGAACGCGGTCGTCGGGGCCTGGCCGGGGAGCACCACCCGCGCCCGCACGCCGAGCGGGGCCAGCTCCAGGTCGAGGCACTCGGTGAAGGCGT
Organism: uncultured Pseudomonadota bacterium; assembly: GCA_937891875.1. Lineage (GTDB taxonomy): Bacteria > Myxococcota_A > UBA796 > UBA796 > REDI01. The sequence continues at coordinate 8,507 of CALATR010001095.1, forward strand.
TCACCGCGGCCTTGGTGGCGGTGTAGACCGCCACCAGCGGCAGGGTCTTCAGGGTGGTGCTGGACGACACGTTGATGACGGTGCCCGCGCCGCGCTCGCGCAGCGTTGGGAGGAAGGCGCGGGTGACCTGGATGAGGCCGAACACATTGGTCTCGAAGGTCTCGCGCACGAGCTCCATGGGCGTGCCCTCCACCACGCCTGCCAGGCCGATGCCTGCGTTGTTGACGAGCACGTCGATGTCGCCAGCCGCCGCGCGGGCAGCCTCGATGCTCTCCGAATCGGTCACGTCGAGCGGGAGGATCCGCAGGCGATCCGAGGCGGGCAGGACGTCCGGGTTCGGGGTGCGCATGGTGGCGATGACGTTCCAGCCGCGCTCGACGAAGGTGACGGCAGCCTCGCGGCCGAAGCCGGTCGAGCAGCCGGTGATCAGGACGGTCTTCATGGGGACGCTCCGTGTGGGGTTCCCGCTCGATCTACGCGCGCCGGCCTGGACGCTCCATGATACGAGGTCCAGCATTCATTCGCAGGAGTCCAGAGTGGGCCATCCCATCACCGAGGTGGTCACCCTGCTGGCCCCCAAGGCCGGCGCCATCAAGCTCGTCAGCGCGGTCGAGCCCTGGCAGATCCGACGCTCGAACGAGGTGCAGGCGTTCTACTGCGTCGTGCTGGAGGGCTGTCTGTGGCTCCAGATCGTCGGACGGCCGCCCATCCTGGTCGAGCGCGATGACTTCGTGATGATCTCGACCGAGTCCGAGGTGGTGGCCTGCAGCCCCGAGCCGCCGGATGCGTCCCTGCAGTCCCAGGCCACCTGGCTCGCCGACGCCGAGCTCCGCCTGGGCGACACGACCTCCACGCCGTCGCTGCGCATGCTGATCGGTCACGCCGAGTTCGACTCCCCCGACGCCGATCTGCTGGTCTCCCTGCTCCCCGACATGGTCCACATCCGC
>CALATR010001096.1 GCA_937891875.1 uncultured Pseudomonadota bacterium
AAGTCCGGTGCCGATTCCCACCGACGGCGACCGATTTCGTACTGCGAAAGCGAAGCTTGCGCAGTACGAATTCGCAACGGCGGAGCGTGGGAATCTGCACGGGGGTCCGGGGGTGAATCCCCCGGGGAGGCCGAGTTTCGAGGCCGGCAAGCGGATCCTCCCCCATGCATGGACGGGATCGGTCCGCTCGCGGTTTCTCGCGTCGGGCCGCCTCCGGGGATAGTCGGGGGCGTCCGCTGATGGACAGCAGGAGGCCGCATGCTCTTCCTCGCCATGCTGGTCGGCACGGCGCTCGCGGGTGAGCCCGACGTCACGCTCAACGGCGTCGACATCCGCATGCTGCGGGACAAGCGCTTCGAGCAGGTCGACGTCTACATCGACAAGCAGGGTCGCGTGCACATCAGCTCCGACCGCTACCAGGTGCAGGTGCAGGACGGAGCGGACGCTGGTGGCATGATGCCGCCGCCCCGAGATGTCGGCACGAACGTCACCGCGCCGGCCGAGAGCGCGACCCCGGTCCGCCCCTCGCGGCTGCCCCCCAAGCCCACCGACAGCGCGTCGGGGACCGACGTCACGACCGGGGCCGCGGTGGTGCGTCCGAGCCGCATCGAGCCCGTCGCCAGCGCGTCCGACGGGGGAACGCCCAGCGCCAGCGGCACCCCCGCCGGCGGGCCGGTCGCCGCGGGCAGCTGGTGGCTCGCCACCGAGGACAACGCGAGCCGAGGGCACGAGGTCCGCGTGTACCTGAACGGCACCCTGGTGAAGACCATCAGCTCCGGGGATGCCCAGGTCATCATGGACGTCAGCAAGTACCTCAAGACCGGCGCCAACGACGTGATGATCATGTCCCGCTCGCTGAACCCGGGGGGCGGCGGGTTCTACGTCTACGTCGGCCAGGGATCCAACCAGGGGGGCAGCGTCACCCTGCAGCAGCCTGACATCCAGCACGGCCTCGGCGCGTCTCGCAAGGGTGACGAAGTGCGCCGCTACACCCTGGTCGTCGCGCCCTGACCCGCTCGGATCTGGCTGGCACCACCGTCTGCGCCCCGATCCTGCAAGCCTGCAACCCTCCCGGAGAACGGCGTCAATGACGCAATCTCTGGGCGGATCGCATGGGACTGCGCTACAGTGCGTGCGAGGCCCGCCTCAACCCTCCCCACTCCCCTCCGATTCTTCCTTTGCCCCCTTTCGGGCTCCCCCTTCTCCCTCCCTCAACCTCCCGGTGCAGGTCCCTCGTCAACGGATCGCGCGCGCCGAGCTGATCGGCGGATCCAACGTCGGTGGACCGAGGAGTGTCTCGTGACGAACGTCTCCAACCTCGCGCCGAAGGCCGCTCCCAAGCGGGTCTTCGTGCTCGATACCAACGTGCTGCTGTTCGATCCGAACGCCCTGTTCGTGTTCGATGAGCACCAGGTCGTCGTCCCGATGACCGTCATCGAGGAGATCGACCGGTTCAAGAAGGACCTGAACGAGACGGGCCGGAACGCCCGGACGGTGTCCCGCCACCTGGATGCGCTGCGGCAGAAGGGCTCGCTGCGCGATGGCATCGAGCTCGACGTCGGCGGGCACGTGCGCGTCGACTACGCCCACGAGCCGGATCTGGTGCCCATCAGCTGGGGGCAGGACAGCGCCGACAACCGGATCCTGCAGTGCGTGGCCTCGCTGGCACGCAACCAGGATCGGCCGGTGACGCTGGTCACCCGCGACACCAACATGCGCCTGAAGTGCGATGCGCTCGGCATCAAGGCCGAGGACTACCAGCACAGCCGCATCGAGGTCGACGAGCAGTACAGCGGCATGACCGCGGTCAACGTGCCGCCCGCCTTCATCGACGCCATCTACCAGCAGGGCACCGCACCGGTGGACGCCCTGGACCATGCCTTCAAGCCGCAGCAGTTCGTGGTGCTCACCGCGGACGACGGCAGCGGCAAGAGCGCGATGGTGCGGGTGGACGGGCGCAAGGGTCGCTTCCGGCTGGTGGGGCGGCACAAGGACGGCGCCTGGGGCGTGTTCGCGCGCAACAAGGAGCAGCTGTTCGCGATGGACCTGCTGCTCGACAACAGCATCAAGCTCGTGACCCTCAACGGCGTGGCCGGCACGGGCAAGACGCTGCTGGCGCTCGCGTGTGGCCTCAAGCTGACCGCCGACGACAACACCTACCGGCGCCTGCTGGTCAGCCGGCCGATCTTCCCGCTGGGCCGGGACATCGGCTTCCTGCCCGGCGACATCGAGGAGAAGCTGAACCCCTGGATGAAGCCCATCTTCGACAACCTCGAGCTGCTCGTTCAGAGCTCGCCGGGCTCCGGCCGGGGCAAGAACAACCCCGAGCCCCAGTTCCAG
>CALATR010001097.1 GCA_937891875.1 uncultured Pseudomonadota bacterium
CTGCGTGGGCGCCCCCCTCGAGGCGGAAGACCAGGGGCCGGCGGCGGGCGTCGCGGATGGCGCCGACCACGCGCTGGGGTCCGAGGGGCGTCGGGCTGACCGGTCCGTGCGCGGTGCGATCGTCGATCCAGGCGCGGGCGACTCCGTGCACGACGAGGCCCCCTTCGCCGAGGCGGGCGACGTCGACGAACAAGGCCAGATCGACGCCGTGCTCGCCCGCCAGGCGCACCGCGGGTCCGATCCCCAGCGGGGCGTGCTGGGGCCGCAGCACCTCGCCCCGGCCGTGGGGCAGGTGGGTGATCAGGTGCTGGGTGCCGTCGTCGTGCAGCTCCAGCTCGGCGCGGGCGCCGCCATGTTCCACGTGAAACCGATGCTCTGTCCGCTCCCAGGTGGCTGGCCCGGACGAGGACGGGGGGGCGAGCCCGGCCTGCACCAGGGATGCCACCAGCGCATGCTCGCTGAAGATCGCGGTGAATCCTGGGTAGTCCGACCGCTCCGGCGCCGCCCGGGGGGGCAGGGCGCGGGGCGAGCCGACGAAGAAGCGGGTGGGCGCGTCCGCGCGGCCGCCCTGGCCCTCGAGCAGGGTCACGCCGACGGCTCCTGCGGAGGCGGCGCCCAGGTCGCGGGTGCGCGCGATGGTGCGCCAGATCGCCTCGCGCAGGGGCGTCATGAGGTGGGCGAGGTCGGCGGCGGCAGCGGCGGGACGCAGGTCGACGAGGCGGAGGTGGTGGGGCCAGGCCAGGCTCGGTCCACCCGCGACGACCCGGTCGCCCCGCACGGTGAGGCCGGAGCGGGCCTGGAAGCTGCCTCGGATCTGGCCGTGGGACGAGCCGTCCGCCGAGTCTCGGAGCTCGACCTCGAAGGTGCCTGTCGTCGTGGCGCAGCCGGGGCCGGGTCCGCGCACCAGGGTGGCCGGCTGCACCAGGGCGTCGCCCGTGACCAGCAGGGGGGCCCCGTCCGGACCGGTGGTCGAGAGGCGGACCGAGCCGCCGCCGAACCACGCGGGGTCCTGATCGTGGGCGTCCTGGCGCGCCCGGGCGACCGAGCTGCCACCGACGTCGATCGCGTCGAACAGCCGCGCGTCGACCACCACCCGGCCGGGCTGGACCGTGAGGCGGATCTCCTGCACCCGCTCGCCGAGGACCTCGGTGAGGATCGGGCCAAGATCAAGCGTCGAAGCACCTTGTCGGAGGACGCGGTCGCGCAGGATCCGGGTGCGTACGGCGGCGCTCGCGGTCAGCTCGGCCAGGTCGGTGGGGCCGGCCCAGGACGCACGACTGGTCTGGACCGCCCACGCCGCGGCGCCCCCGTCGGTGTCGAGCGCCACGGTCAGGTGCACCGCGCCGTCCGGCGTCACGTGGAGCGCGGGCACGACGCGGCCGGAGAGCGACCAGCGCTCCTCGGTGCCCCCGGCGGAGGTGGTGACCACCCCCATCCCGATCGTCATCGCGCCGTCGGTGCCGGCGGGGCGAGCGCACAGCCCGGTCATGTGCGCCACGGTCGCGGACGGCTCGGCGGCGAGCAGGGGCGCCAGCAGCGGCGCGAGCCGAGACACCGGCAGCCAGGTCGCGAGCAGGGCGTCCAGCGTCGGTCCGTCCAGGTCGAGGCGCAGGTCCGGCGCCAGCGGGTCCGGTGGGGACGGATTCCAGCGGTCAACGGAGAGGCGGCGGGGCATGGGGACTCCGGCGGGACTCGGGGCGCTGCAGGCGGGGCGAGCCTACACCGGGTCGGGGCCTCGGGATGCGAGCCGACCCCCCGGGCGTTTAGGATCCCTCGTCGCGCTCCCCCGGAGGTTCCATGCGCCTGCTCGCCGCTGCTGCTCTCGTCTTCGCGCTCGGCGCCCAACCCGCGGTCGCCGCGACGCTCTCCGGGGTCACCGTCTCCGACAGCGCCAGCGTCGCCGGCAAGGACCTCGTCCTGAACGGGGTCGGCGCGCGCAAGAAGTACATGTTCACCATCTATGTGGGCGCCCTGTACCTGCCGGCGAAGACCACCAACGCAAAGACGGCGATCGAGCAGGATGTTCCCAAGAAGCTGGTCATGCACTTCGTCTACAGCGGCGGCGTCACCAAGCAGCAGCTGGTCGACACCTTCAACGAGGGCATCGCCAAGCAGGCCAACGGGGCTGCGGTGAAGCCCAGGTGGGAGCAGCTCTACGGCATGCTCGCCGACGTGGGCACCGGCGACGAGATCGTCTTCGACTACACCCCGGGGACCGGCACCGTCGTCACCGTGAAGGGGCAGAAGAAGGGCACCATCGCCGGCAAGGACTTCATGGTGTCGCTCTACACGGTCTACCTGGGCGACAACCCCCCGACCGCCGCGCTGAAGTCGGGGATGCTGGGGGGCTGACCGGCGGGGCTCACAGCCCGCGGGGGCTCGGCTGCGCCTGCGTGCGCTGCAGGTCGATGGCGCAGCGGTCGCCGGAGAGCTCGCCGTCGAACTGAACCATGGCGTCTCCGGCCACCTCGACGTCGGTGCAGGTGACCCGGCCGCCGGAGATGAGGAAGTCGGGCTCGCCACCGTCGAACGCGACGCGGGTGAGCTCGACCTTGCCCGACAGGTGGGCGCCGACCTTGGGGCAGTCCGGGCAGTGCTCGAGCGGCGTGGGGTCCGGATCGCGGAAGGAGGCGTCGGTGACGGTCAGGGTCGTGCGCAGGTTGCTCGCCAGACCTGCCTCGGTGGCGCCCTCCACGGAGAGCCGCTCCACGGTGGCTTCGCCGTCGGCGAGGTAGAACCCTCCATCCCGCACGGTGACGTCGGCGAGGTCCACGACGGCATCGCTGATGTAGACGCCGGCCGAGTGCTCCGACTCGACTCGGATCCGCTCGCCCTGGACGGTGCCGCCCCAGATGGACAGGCTGGTGTTGCCCTGTGTCTCCGCCGGCCGGGCGACGACGTCCTCCAGCGTCACGTTGGCGCGCGCGATCAGCTGTCCGTAGGACACGACCCGGCGGAGGGTGACGTCGCTGTCGAACATGACGCGGTAGCGGAGCTCGCTGTCCTCGAGGGTGTACGGCGTGCCGTCCTCGACCAGGAAGTCGCCCCGGATGGACGAGAACGCGAGGGCGAAGTCGCCACCGGCGTCGATGTAGCCGCAGCTCCGCACGCAGGTGACGTGGCTGCCGCGTGCCTTGCCATCCTTGGCCAGCAACGCGAAGAACGGGCTGCTGGAGTACAGCCGCTCGACCTGGACATCGCCACCCTGGTAGGCGCCCACCCCCGCGCCGCCGACCTGGTAGCTGTCTTCTACCGTGGCGACGGTGTCGTACTGCGCGGCGACCAGAGCGTGGCTGAAGGACTCGCCACGCAGGTGGCGCGCGGTCACCACCGACTCGCTGGTCGCGATGATCCCCCAGGAAGCTCCGTTGTACGGAGCGATGTCTCGGATGAGGACCCCGTCCAGGTCGAGGATGCCCGCGGTCGAGAAGATGGCCGAGCGCGCGGCACCCTCGAGCACGGCGTCGGTCAGGGTCAGGCTGCCGTGGTCCACCAGGGCGCTGTGTCCATTCTCCCCCGTCGAGCTGTTGGGCCCGATCTCGCGGATCACCGGCCGCACCAGGCTCATCGTGCCTCCGCCGGATGTGACGCCAGCGATGCTGGTCCGCTCGACGACCAGGTCGTCGAGGCTCACCTCGGTGCCGTCGAGTCCGATGACCCCCTGGAAGACGGCATCGCGCACGAGGACCCGCGCGCCATCCAGTCGGCCGTCGCGGACCTCGACGCCCACCGTGGGCGCGCCGGCGATGGCCACGTCCTGCACCGTCGTGCTTCCTCCGTCCACGATCAGGCCCTCCCCTGCGTGGCTCGCCAGGGTGAGGTCGCGCACCGTGTGCTCGCCGGTCGTCGTGAGCGTCGGTCCGGTGCACGAGTCGCAGACCAGCCGGGTGCTGGCGCACGCGCCGACCAGGTCGACCCTGCCGGACAGGCGGACGCCTCCGGGGTGGTCGCCAGTCGACAGGGCGATGGTGCCGGCGCCGCTCGCGACCGCGTCGGCCACGGTGCCGAACGGCGCCTCCCGCGACCCGTCTCCGGCCCCGTCGGGGTGCACGTAGACCACGTCGCTGTCGGGCAGATCAGCCGGCCAGCCGTCCTCGGGGCAGGTCGGACCGAGGTCCACGCACTGCGCCGACCCCGCCCACTGGACCTGCGCGCCGTCGCACGTGAGCGCGCCGCTGTCCGGCCAGGGCTCGCACAGCGAGACGCCGCCTTCACCTGGGATCGAACGCCACCCGTCCGCGCAGGGTCCGAGGTCCGGAAGCTCGGCCGGGCCACCGGGCTGCTCGAGCCAGGGGATCTCGGGCTGGGCGACGTCGGGGGCCCCGTCGGCGATCCAGGAGATCTCCGGTTCCCCCAGCCAGGTCGGATCGATCGGCTCGTCGGAGTCGACGGTCTCGCCAGCGCAGGCGGCGAGGACGAGCACGGCGGACAACAGGGACAGTCGGGTCACTGCGCACCTCCCAGGGTCATGGCGCGGGTCCACCAGATGTCAGGGGAATCCGGCTCTTCTGCGGGCGACCACCCCGAGATCATGAGGTTCGTGTCGTCGATGACGTCCAGGGCGAACACCTGATCGGGGAGGTCGATCTGCTCGACCGTCTCGCCATCGTCGTCCAGCATCAGGAGCGAGGTTCGTGGCTCCCACTGGTGCACGAACACGACGCCCCACCGCTCCCCGACCGTGACCAGCCAGGCGACGTACTCGGACTCCTCGCCGAACGGCGACGGGACGGCCAGGGTCGCGCCCGTGAGGTCCATCAAGGTGAAGGCGCCGTAGTCGTCGATGCCTACCCAGGTCTTGTCGGCCTGCCGGGCCACATTCCACCGCACGTAGGGAGGCAGCGGCAGCTGCTCGGTCGTGCCCCCGCTGGCGCTGCGGTGGAGCAGGCGGGTCTCTCCGGTCTCGTTGTTGGCCTCGGCCCAGAAGACCCGCGCGCCCGCGTCGCCTTCGTTGGCCAGGATGACGTTGAACAGTTCCCATCTCTCCGCCGGGTCGCCCAGGGGCTGGGCGCCGAAGAGCGGTCGCAGGGTGCCATCCTGCGGATCGAGGCGGGCCACCTCGATGCTCTGCACGTCCTCGTCGTAGGCGTGCCAGGCGACCACGAAGCCGTCGTCGTCGGCGATGGCCGCGACGTCGGACGCGAAGCGCGCGTCGTCGGAGGCCAGCTTCACGGGCGGGTCGGACCGGGAGCCGTCGCGGTCCATGAGCTGGACGTACGCCTCCCCGATCCGCCACTCGTTCTCGGGCTTCTCGGGCCAGTATCCGAGGGCCCGGTCGCCATGCGAGACCTGGCCGTACCACGGAACGTGCATGCCCTCCGTGCCGATTCGCTCGGGCTCGGACAGCACGGTGCCGTCGCAGGCGCGGCGCTCACGGACGTACCCGCTCCAGCTGGGGGCGACCCAGCCTGGGACGTAGTTCTCGTCGGTGGGCGACTCGGGTCGGAAGAGCCAGAAGGCCTCGCCGTCGAACTGCGCGTAGGTGGCGAAGGTCTCGTCGGTGCTGTCCATGGCGAGGGACTCGATGCACGCCTCGAGCAGCGCTTCCTCCGACGGTGCGCAGGCGGCAGCGAGGGCGACAATCGCCAGAAATCGGAGCTTCATGGCCTATTCCTGGTTGAACTGGGTGGGGGTGGGCCAGCCGGAGGTGTCGGAGAGGACGAGCTCGCAGCGGCTCCCCGAGAGGCGGCCGGCGCTCTGCAGCACGGCGTCTCCGACGACCGCGACGTCCTCGCAGGTGACGTGGCCGCCGGAGATCAGCGCGTCGGGCTCGCCGCCGTCGACCAGCACCCGGGTGAGCGAGGTGACGCCGCCGGCGAACAGGCCGGTGCGGGTGCAGCCCTCGCAGGTCTCGTCGCTGCGCTCGACGATGGCGACGTCCGTGAGGTGCAGCGTCGCGCCCAGGGAGCTTCCCGCGCCCAGCTCGACCGCCTCGCTCACGACCATGCGCTCCACCGTGGTCTCGCCGCCCGCCGCGTACAGGCCGCCGCCGATGAGGGTGACGTCCGTGAGATTGGCGGACGCGCCGTCGAGGTGGACCAGGGCGGGGGTGCTCATCGAGTCGAAGGACACCCGCGTGGCCTCGACGGTGCCCGCGCCGCGCACGACCAGCGCGGGTCCCTCGTCCCGGACCGTGATCCGCACGTCCTCGAGCACCACGTCGCCGGACGAGGACACCGGCCCGGTCAGCCGCGAGCGGTGGAGGGTGACCGTGGCCGCGTCGTGCACGCCGCTCACGAAGCTGTCCTCGAGGGTGACGTGGCTACCGGCGAGGATGTTGGTCCGACCGAGCATGGACCTGCGGACCGTCACCTGGGAACCCGCCGCGGCGTTGATGCAGCTGCCCACCTTGCAGTACAGGTCGGTGACGTCGGCCACGCCCTGGGTCGCGAACACCGGCCCGGCGCCGAAGTCCGACGCGATCCGGCTGCCCTCGAAGGAGCTCGCCGGGTCGCCGGCGAAGGTGGTGCCGTCCTTCGACACCACGTCCTGGATGCGGACGGTGGCCCCGTTGGCGCTGGTCGAGATGCCCGGGCCGGACGTCCAGTAGCGGGAGACGTCGGCCTCCGCGCCGTCGGCCACGTAGACGCTGCTGTAGCTCCGGGGGACGCCCAGGGCGGCGCCGCCCTCGACCGTCGCCGATCCGCCGGAGACGACGATGCCGAAGCGCGGGCTGTCGATCACCGGACGCTCCACGTGGACCGTCGATTCGCGGGAGAACAGCGCCATGCCCTTGAGGCCGTTGCCCTCGAGGGGGATCGGGTTCACGACCGTGAGGTCGACCACCGCCGCGTCCGCGCCGTCGGCCAGCACGACGCCCGCACCGCTTGGCTCGACCAGCATGGCGTCTCGGACCACGAGGGTCGACGCACCCATGCTGGCGACGCCGTAGCCGCCGAGGCGTTCCATCGAGACGCGCTCGACCGTGAGGGTCCCGCCGTCGTTGTAGATCCCGTGCCAGTCCGAGTCGTAGATGGCGACGTCCTGCACGGTGACGGTGGCGCCGTCGATGTTGATGCCCGCACAGGTGGAGTCGACGATGGCGACGTCGCGCAGGGTGGCGGAGGCCGTGAACGACAGCACCGACGTGTCTTCGCACAGGCCGGCGTAGGTGAGCTGCGTCTTGGCGGCACACGCCCCGACCACCGTCACCGGGCGGGTGGAGGTCACGCCCGCGGTGTGCAGGCCCTCGGACAGCGCGACCACCGGGGCACCGGAGGCCAGCGCGTCCTGGATCGTGCCGAAGGGGTCTTCCTTCGTGCCGGTGCCCGCCGCGCCCGGGCGGACGTACGCCACGCCAGAATCGGGAAGATCGGCGGGCCACCCGTCTTCTGGGCAGGCGTCGCCGAACGCGACGCAGCCTGCGGTGCCTGGCCGGTGCACCTGGCCGTCTGCACAGTCCTGTCGGCCGGACTCGCCCCACGGGGAACAGACCGTGAAGGTGCCGCCTTCCGAGGCGGTCCAGCCCGAGGGGCACGGTCCGAGGTTCGGCCGCTCCACCTGCGGGGTCGAGGTGAACCCGATCTCCGCACTGGCGACCGTCGGCACACCGTCCGCGCGCCACGGGATGTCGGCCTCGCCAAACCAGGCGGGCTCGGTGGCTTCTTCGGTCTTGTCACAGGCGGCCAGGACGAGCAGGGCCGCGGCTACGGGCAGGACGGAGCGGGACATGGCGAACCTCCGGCGGGTGGTTCGCCGGGAGGTCGCGCGGTCTGACAGCCGGACTCGGGCCGCCCGCGCAGGTGGCTACAGCGCCCTGCGCGCGAGCGGCTACAGCGCCCTGCGCCCCAGCACCATCCGCAGGGAGTCCAGCTCGCTCTGGACCTCGTCGTTGGTGATGTCCTGGTAGCGATCGGGCAGCATGCGGCGGGCGCTGGCCTCGAAGACGGCGAGCAGCTCCATGAAGCGCAGCATGCGGGTGTCCCGGCTGGGGATCACGTCGACCGCGGCCTGGTCCAGGTCCTCCTGGGTGATCTCGTCACGATCGTGCTCGGCCGCCCGGTTTGCGGCAGCGAGCAGGACCAGCTCCAGCTCCGCGCCGGAGTAGCCTTCGGTCTCGTTCACCGCGTTGTCGAGCGACACCCCGTCGGCGACCGCGAGGTCGTTCTTGCGAATCAGCGCCTCCATGATCAGCTTCCGCTCGCTGTCCTCTTCGGGGAAGAAGAACGGGATCTTCAGGTCGAAGCGGCCGGGGCGCTTGAGGTCGACGTCGAGCTTGTCCGGGCGGTTGGTCATCATCAGGATGACCACGCGGCCGCGGTGGCTCGTGTCGGACATGTACTCCTTGAGCCGAGCGATGACGCGACTGCTGGTGCCGCCGTCGTTGTCGCCGCCGGACAGGCTGCGGTCGGCCTCGTCGATGATCAGCAGGACGTAGCCGAGGGCATCGACCAGATCGAGGATCTTCTCCAGGTTGCCCTCGGTGCTGCCCACCCACTTCTCGCGGAAGTTCTTGAACTTCAGCACCGTGAGCCCGGACTCCTTGGCAAACGCGTTGGCGACGAACGTCTTGCCGGTGCCCATCGGGCCCACGAAGATCATGCCCATGGGCACGCGGTTGGTGCGCCCGTCCTTGACCGCCTTCGCGACCCGCAGCAGGTCCTTCTTCACCCGGTCCATGCCGCCGACGTGGCTGAAGTCGTGCTTGGTCTCGACGAACTCGACGAGGCCGTGGCACTCCTGCTCGATGATGACCTTCTTGCGCCGACCGACCTCGGTGTACGTGATCGGCTTCTTCGTCATGCGCGCGCCCCGAAGCAGGCTTCGAACCTGCAGGAGCGACAGGCCGGCCGTGATCTGGGCCAGGGTGTCCAGCGGCATCTCCATGGGCACGCCGTCCGCGTGGGCGACCAGGAACTTCTTGCGGGCCGCCAGATCGGGGAAGGGCAGCAGGATGGTCTTGAGCTGGGGGCTGGCGACGACCCGGCGGGAGACGTCGGACAGGTGCTCGGTGACCATGAGCACGAGGTTGTCCGTGCCCAGGAAGGTGGGGTCGCTGGACCAGCGCTGGAGCGCGACCAGGTTCTGCTTGTCCTCGGTGGACATGAAGGAGAGATCGCCGTTGGGGGCGATGGTCTCGAGGAAGTCGAGCACCACGCCCGAGGACTGGCCGGGGCTCGTGATCAGCTCTTCCAGCAGCTGCACGACGTCACCGCTGCCCTTGGGGAAGGCCCCCAGGCGCGAGCGTCCCTCCATGGTGCGCCGACCGTCGATGGCCCGACGAAAGCCGGCCTCGTTGGCCGCATCTGGAAAGGTCATGCCCTGGGAGACGTCGTAGCTGACCACCACGTCCCGGGTGCGTCCGAGGAAGCGCTCCAGGAAGCGGCCGAGGTCCAGCCACTGGGTGCGGCCGTCGGCGTCGGTCCAGGGCTGCACGTCGCGGACGTTGCCGTGGAGCAGGAACAGGCTGGCCTCGCCGGCGAGGTAGCGATCGCGAAGCTCGTGGACCCAGGGGGGCAGGCTCATGGGGGACAACCTCCGTCGGCAGGGGCGTAACCGCTGGGGGGCGCAGCGCTGTCACGGCTGCGGTGGGCTGTACGTACGAACGACCTGGGGGACTCGTGCAGCGCTGGGTGTGGCTGGGACTGATGGTGACAGGGTGTGCCGGGCGGGCGGACCTGTCCGGCGACGGGTGCACCGAGCGCACCTTCTACGAGGATCGGGACGGAGACGGATACGGCGTGGATCCGGTGGTCGCCTGCGAGCAGCCGGCGGGCACCGCCCGGGAGGGGGATGACTGCGACGACGTCGACGCCGAGCAGTACCCGGGCGCGACGGAGCGGTGCAACGGCGAGGACGACGACTGCGACGGCCAGCTCCACCCGGACGAGCGCGACCAGGACGAAGACGGCGTGCGCTTCTGCCGCGACTGCGACGACCTCGACCCCCAGGCACTCCCCGGCGCCATCGAGCGCTGCAATGACAAGGACGACGACTGCGACGGCATCGTCGACGAGCCCGACGACGAGGGCACGGCCTGGTACCCGGACGACGACGAGGACGGGTACGGCGATCCGGAGCGGGAGGTGCTCGCGTGCTTCGCCCCCGACGGGCACATCGCGGCTGCCGGCGACTGTGACGACGGGGACGCCGCGATCAACCCCGACGCCTTCGAGCGCTGCGACGACATCGACCACAACTGTGATGGGGGCGTGTGGGGGTGGCGGGTGAGCGACGGGGGCGCGCTGGAGCGAGCCATCCTGGCGGCCAGCGCGGGCGATACCGTCTGCGTCGAGCCGGGTCGCTACGAGATCGAGGCCGTGGCGCACGCGCCCGTCCGCATCGAGGGCGTCGGCGACCGCGACGCAGTCATCATCGAGGCGACCCGCGGCGGCTGGGGGGCTGCGATCACGCTGGGCCAGCCGGCGGACGTGTCCGAGTCGGGCGCGCACGAGATCGCCAACCTCACCCTGCGGGGTCAGAAGTTCGCGGAGCTCGTGCTGGCCGCCGTTCCCGAGGCCCACCCGCTCCACCTGGACGGCGTGCGGCTCACGTCGGAGTGGTGGGCCTGCCCGGGAGTGCGCGATCTACGAGGATCCTGGACCAGCGTGGAGCTGGACACGTTCGAGTGTGCGGTGGGCTTCGACCTGACCGCGGTGGCCGTGGACGGGCTCGACGTGCACGACGGAGCCTTCGAGTGGCGGGACAGCTCCCGCACCTACGGCCTGCGGTTCCTGGACGTCCAGGGACTCCGGATCGAGCGCGTCATGGCCTTCAACGTGACGGACGCGGGGATGCCGGAGCTGGTGCGGGCCCGCCGGGCTGCGGACGTCGTCGTGAAGGACCTCATCGTGCACGGCGGCGAGGCGGACGGCCCCACCGCGGACCCGATCCTCGTCGCGGACGAGCTGAGCGCGGTCTCGATGTCCAGGCTCGACGTGGACGTGGGCTGGTCCCGCGGAACGCTGGTGCGGGCAGACCGGATCGCCGACCTGACCCTCCGGGACGTCGACGTGCGGGCGGACGCACTGGCAGGTCTGATCGCCCCACACACGTCGGCGAGCGTCGACCTGCTGGGAGCGGACATGCGCCGGGTGCGGGTCGCGGCGCGGGAGGGCTCGGCGCCGTTGATCGCAGGGTCCGGTCGGGTCTCCGTTCGCAACATCGTGCTCGCAGACACGGCGTTCGAAGGCAACTTTTCTTCGCTGATCCACGGCGGTGACGGCACGGCCCTCTCGTTCGCCACCTGGCGGAACGTGGACTTCCAACCGGCCGAACGCGGCACGCTCCTGCACGGCCCCTGCACCATCGACCACCTCGACCTGTCCGCTTCCGACCTCTTCGCCACCGACCCGTGCACGACGACCTGGTCGAACGCCTTCGACGTCGAGGGCATCGAGCTGGGCTGGGCCGCCGCCGAGCCCCGCTACCGCGACGTCAGCTCCGACGACCCGAGCGACTGGGACCTCCGTCCGGCCGCGGACTCTCCGCTGGTGGATGCGGGAGATCCGGCGGAGGCGGACGCGGACGGCTCGCGGGCGGATGTGTCGGCGTATGGGGGGCGGTGAGCTACCGCGGCCAGTCCCCGATCGGCTCGATCAGACCGCGCTTGCCGACCCGCACGGCAGTCGTGTGGCCGACCTTCCAGCCCTTCGCGTTCTTCAGCGTGGCTCGCAGCGAGGTCGTGTTCGGACCCCAGTGGCTGTCCCATGCCAGTTCGAGCACCACGTGCTGGTCGCGGTCGAGCTCCGTGTACGCGTCTGGGTCGACCTCGGGCCACTCCGGAAGGCCGTCCTTCGAGCGGTTTGTCGCCCCCTCCAGGCGCTCCCACGTCCAGTGGGTGTAGGTGCAGCGCTCGCGAGTGGGGCTCGCCTTCGGATCGTGGCGCGGTCCGCAGTCGCCGATGGGCCCGTCACCAGAGGGCTTCTCGTCGTCCGGCACGGGGTGCACGCCCTTGGCGTCCACGAGGAGCCACGTGCCCGCTGGCGTGTTCCGCATCGTGTACTCGTCGACCGAGACGCGGCCGGTTCCGCCGCCGACCAGCGCCCGCCCGAACAGCTCGTTGGTCTGGCGCTGCTCCGCGCGGGTGTCATGGCCGGTGTTCGGCTTTGAAGGCCAGCTCGGAGCCTCCTCGTTCCCGCGGTTGGTGCGGGTCCGCCCCTCCCGCCAGGTCTCCTCCTCCCAGGTACACCACTCGTCCCGCTCCTCGGGTGTGCAGACCTCTTCGCTCTCCGTGCAGTACCGGGGCTCTCCCGCCTGACAGGTCTGCTCGGCGAAGCCATTGCCGAGATCACGGGTGGTGCACCGGCTGGTCGTCCCGCACTCCACCTGCCGCGTCAGGGTCTGGCAGTGGCGACGCTGGGTCACCTTGTCCTTGCACGACAGCAGGGTCGCCGCGTAGGGCTTGTCCTTGCGCCAGCCCTCCCCGCGGTCCCGGCGCACTTGCAGCACGACCCAGCTCCGCGACCAGCTCCGCCCGCGGACCTCGATCAGGCGGCCTCCCGGTCCCGGGTTCGGCAGGCAGCGGAGCTCCTCGCAGGCGAGGTCGTCGCCGTGGCCCTCCTGCAGCGCGCGTTCGGGAGGCAGCACGGCGGGCGCGGGCACCTCCTCCCGCCACGTCGTCGCGGCCTCGGCGGTCAGACGACGCCCGCTCACGCGTCTCACCCAGGTCCGCCCGGTGACGGTCGCTTCGACGATCTCGTCCTCTGGGCCGAAGAAGCTGGAGACCGAGTCCCGGACCGCTGGAACCTCGTCGTACAGGTAGAGCGCGCCGAGCGAGGCCCCCGGCAGCGCGAGGACGGGCACCCCGACGGCGACGGGCCACCACCGGTCCAGCAGCGAGAGGACCCTGCTCCGCCGTCGCGGCTCGGGCACGTCCGGCTCGGTGAGCCAGTCACCGGTTCTGTCGGCCGGTTCGCGCGTCTCTCGCGACCTCGGACGCGAGCGAGGCGCACGGTCGAGGATGCCGGGGGTCGATCGGCGTGGCGCTCTCCGACCTGAAACGTCCCTCGGCGGCTCCGGGTCCGGCCGCGGTGCGCCGCACTCGATGCAGGCGGCTGTGTCCCCCCGATTCCCGGCTTCACAGCTCGAACAGAACCAGTCCTCGCCCGCGCGGGCCAGCGCCAGGAGGTCGGGCCGGTCGACGGTGTCTGCGCCCGAGAAGTCGAAGGACATCTCGCCGGCTTCCCGCGGGCTGCCGCAGGACGGGCACTCCTTGTGCCGCCCGCGAATCGCCGCCCGTCCGCACGACGAGCACCTCCAGCGGCCCTCGATGATGCGTCTTCCCATGGCTCCCCCACCTGGCGCATCAAACCTCAGGATACTGCGTCCTGACAGTCCCGAACCCAGCGTCTACCCTGCGCCCCGGGAGGGCGAATGGGTACTCGGTTGTGGATGCTCTCGGTGCTGGCGCTGGCGGGCTGTCCGGCGGATCCGGGTGAGACAGACTGCACGCCGCAGACGTTCTACGAGGACATCGACGGGGACGGCTTCGGCACCGAGGCGATCTCGGCGTGCGTGCAGCCCCCGGACTCGGCGCTCGAGGGCGGCGACTGCGACGACCTCGACGGGCTCGTGAACCCCGGTGCCGAGGAGCGCTGCAACGGGGAAGACGACGACTGCGACGGGTTCCCCGGTGAGGAGGAGTCCGACGATGATCAGGACGGCGCGCCGTTCTGCGACGACTGCGACGACGACGATCCCGACGTCTACCCGGGCGCGCCCGAGCGCTGCAACGGCCTCGACGACGACTGCGACCTCGAGATCGACGAGGAAGGCCCTGAGTCGCGGACCTTCTTCCGCGACGACGACGGCGACGGCTTCGGCCAGACCGCGGAGGTGCGTCGGCTGTGTGCCGCCGATCCGGGCTGGGTGGAGGACGGCGGCGACTGTGACGACGTCGACCCCTTCAAGAACCCGGGCGTGGCCGAGCGCTGTGACGACGTCGACTGGAACTGCGACGGCACGGCAGGCACGGGCTGGGAGGTCGCGGACGAGCTCGAGCTGCTGACCGCGGTCGAGTCCGCCGAGCCTGGGGCGACCCTGTGCATGCAGGCTGGCCGGTACGCGATCGACCTCGACGTGCCGACACACCTGACCCTGGAGGGCGTGGGCGAGGTCACGGTCGAGCCCGCGCGCTCGTCCCGGCCGGCGCTGCACTGGGTCGAGTCCGAGACCCCGGGTTCACCCTGGGGTCTCGCGAACATGACCCTGCGATCCGACGCCGCGCGCCAGGACCTGATGACCCTCACCGGCGCGCCGACGCCGATGCACGGCCGCGACCTGCGGATCACCTCCGCGGACGGTTCCTGCGCGCGGATCGAGGCGCCCCGCGGCCGGTGGACCGGCGTAGAGATCGACCACCTCACCTGCGTCGACCAGTCGCGCCCCATCGAGACCGCCCTGGACCTGGTCGACCTGGACCTGCACGACATCGAGACCCGGGTGGAGTCGAGAGGCGTGGACTCGGTGTTCCTCGAGGCGCGCTCGTTCGACGGGGCCCGCGTGCGCGCCCTGCGGATCGGCTCCAGCGGGGATGGCGCCCGCGAGTGGGGCGAGGAGCCGATCCAGCTGACCGAGCTCGTCGACACGGTCGTCTCCGACGTGGACATCGACCTCTCCGAGAACCTGGAGTGGGCGTACCGGGAAGGCGGCCTGATCGCCGCAGCCAAAGCCTCGAACGTGGAGTTCTCGAACATCACGGTGCGGGGCTACTGGCTGCGCGGCGCCCTGCTGCAGAGCCCCACCATCGAAGGACTCGTGGTGCGCGACATCGACGCCGAGTTGGGCCTGGACCTCGAAGGCCTGGTACACACCAGCACGGCCTCCGACGTGCGCGTCTCCGATGTGCGTGTGCGCGCCGCTCGGAGGGTCTTGGGAGGGGTGCTCTCGGGAGATGGTGACCGGACCGCCCCGACCGTGACCGGCCTGAGTGGTTCCCGGATCGACGTGGCTGCCGGCCAGGAGCTCTGGGGCGGGGTCCTGTACTCGTTCGAGGGCGACTGGACCGTGCAGGACGTGGACATCCGTACGCTGCGGGCGGAAGCACCCGAGGTGCGCGGTGGCGTGTTTTCGTTCTACGGTGGCGCCCTCTCCCACGCTGTGCTCGCCGACATCGACGTGGTGGGAGGCGCAGTCACGGGCCTGATGTACGGACGCGGCCCCGGCCAGGTCAGCTTCGCCACCTGGCGAGACATCCAGGTCACGAGCCGCCAGAAGCTCCGCCTGATCGGCCACGACGGCTGTGCCGTGGACCACCTGGACCTGTCGGCCTCCACGGTGAGGATGGAGTCCGCATGCGCATTCTCGTACACCAACCTGCATGACGTGGTCGGGCTCGACATCGCCGCGACCGAGCTCCGACCCACGTACGTCGACGTCAGCTCCGACGACGCGACCCTGTGGGACCTGCATCCGGCGGGAGACTCCCCGCTGGTCGACGCGGGCGACCCGATGGTGCTCGAGAGCGACGGGAGCGCGGCGGACATCTCGGCGTACGGGGGGCGGTGAGGCTCAGCGCACCTCGCCCTTGGGCAGCCAGCTCTGGCACGCGCGGCAGCGGCTCGCGCCAGACGCGATGCGGGCGTCGCAGTGGGGACA
>CALATR010001098.1 GCA_937891875.1 uncultured Pseudomonadota bacterium
CGGTACTTATCGGATTCACGATGGTCGTGGTGGCGCCGACGGTGGCCAGCAGCGCTTTGAACCCCTCAACAGCTGGCCCGACAACGCCAACCTGGACAAGGCGCGGCGCCTGCTCTGGCCGGTGAAGCAGAAGTACGGCAAGTCCATCTCCTGGGCCGACCTCATGGTGCTGACCGGCAACGTGGCGATGGAGTCGATGGGATTCGAGACGCTCGGCTTTGCCGGTGGCCGCGAGGACGACTGGGAGGCGGACCTGGTCTACTGGGGTCCCGAGGCCCAGATGCTCGCCGGCGACAAGCGCTACCACGGTGAGCGCGAGCTGGAGAAGCCCCTTGCGGCCGTCCAGATGGGCCTCATCTACGTCAACCCGGAGGGTCCGGAGGGCAATCCCGACCCCAAGGCCGCCGCGCACGACATTCGCGACACATTTGGTCGCATGGCGATGAACGACGAGGAGACCGTGGCGCTGATCGCCGGCGGACACACCTTCGGCAAGGCCCACGGCGCCCATGATCCCGGCAAGTGCCTGGCCCCGGAACCCGCCGGAGCTGGCATCGCCAACCAGGGCTTCGGCTGGATCAACAGCTGCGGCAAGGGCAACGCCGAGGATACCGTGACCAGCGGCCTCGAGGGTGCCTGGACCGCCACCCCGGTGAACTGGAGCCACCAGTACTTCTCGAACCTCTACACCTTCGAGTGGGAGAAGACGAAGAGCCCGGCCGGCGCGACCCAGTGGAAGCCGACCGGCGGCAAGGGCGAGGGGCTCGTGCCCGACGCGCACCTCGCCGACGTCCGCCACGCACCCATGATGTTCACGACGGACCTGTCCCTGCGTGAGGATCCCCAGTACGCCGCGATCAGCAAGCGCTTCATGGAGAACCCGAAGGAATTCGAGGACGCGTTCGCAAAGGCCTGGTTCAAGCTGACTCATCGCGACATGGGTCCCAAGTCCCGCTACCTCGGCCCCGAGGTCCCCGACCAGTCCTTCCTGTGGCAGGATCCCCTGCCCGAGGTCGACCACAAGCTGATCGACGCCGGGGACATCACCCAGCTGAAGGGCAGGATCCTGGCGTCCGGGCTGACCGTGCCCGAGCTGGTTCGCGTCTCCTGGGCCTCCGCCGCCTCCTACCGCGACTCCGACATGCGCGGTGGCGCCAACGGCGCGCGCCTGCGCCTGGCGCCCCAGAAGGACTGGGCGGTCAACGACCCCGCCGAGGTGAGCAAGGTCATCGGCAAGCTCGAGGGCATCAAGAAGGAGTTCGACGCCGCCCAGGCGGACGGCACGAAGGTGTCGCTGGCGGACCTCATCGTGCTCGGCGGCGCCGCGGCCATCGAGAAGGCCGCCAAGGACGCCGGGATGAACGTCACCGTGCCCTTCACCCCCGGTCGGGTGGACGCCACCGCCGAGCAGACCGACGTCCAGTCCTTCAGCTACCTCGAGCCCGGCGCGGATGGCTTCCGCAACTACTACTCCGACGCCGCCATCCGTCGGCCCGCGGACGCGCTGATCGACAAGGCATCGCTCCTGAACCTCACCGTGCCCGAGATGACCGCACTCGTCGGCGGCATGCGCGTGCTCGGCGGCAACGCCGGCGGCAGCAAGCACGGCGTGTTCACCGACAAGCCCGGGACCCTGTCCAACGACTTCTTCGTCAACCTGATGGACCTGTCCACCACCTGGAAGCCCGCGGGCGAGACCTACGTCTTCGAGGGGCGTGGGGCTGACGGCAAGGTCCGCTGGACCGCCACCGAGGCCGACCTGGTCTTCGGGTCCAACTCCGAGCTGCGCTCGGTGGTCGAGGTGTACGCCTACGACGACGATCGCTTCGTCCAGGACTTCGTGGACGCCTGGGTGAAGGTGATGCAGAACGATCGGTTCGACCTGCACCGGTAGGGTCGAGCAGGTCGATGAGGCCGTGAGTGGGCGGGTCGGACCAGCGGGTCCGGCCCGCCTTCGTGCGTTCGCGGAGGAGTAAGTGAGTGGGGACTCATGTCCGTCGAACGCACTTATTTGACGGATGCTCCATGGCGTACCATACTCCCGCGTTCGCTCGGCGGGAGACAGGCTCCCGCAAGAGATCGGTCTTCAACCATCGAGGGTCTCCTCGCCCTGATCACGTTTCAAGGTGATGTCTCGGTGCCACGGGTGTGGTGTCGTGACAGCGTCCATCGTGAACTCACCGACTGTTCTGGGAGACCAGCACTCAGTCACAGCAAGGTGGGTACACCAACGGGCGTGGTACCCTCAAGAGGCCTCACTGGGGAGGCGGCTCGTTGTCCACTCGCTTCTACATCGTCGCTGTCTTCGGGGTCCTGGCTGCATCCGTCGCCCACGCGGAGGAGCCCCCAGGGCCCGCCATGTGTCATCCGACGCCGCGCACGGCGCTGCTGCAGGAGCTGGCCAAGGCCCGCCAGGCCTGGGATGATCTCGACGGTGACGGGATCGACCGGGCGATGGCCAAGGTGCGCGCCCACGTGCGCTGCCTGCGCGAGCCCGCGGAGCTGGAGCTCGTGCTGGACGTGCACCGCGCCTTCGCCCGCCACTCCTGGACCACCTACGATCCCCAGGCCAGCGCGCGGGCCTGGCTCGCCGTGCGCGACCTCGCTCCCGAGTGGACCGCGCAGGACGAGAAGGACGTCGCCTCGGCCCACCCGGTGCGTGAGCTGTGGAACGCCCGCGAGCCGTGGGTGATGACCCTGGACGAGTCGCCTCCGGGAGGCTGGGTCGTGGACGGCACCGCCACCGACCAGGTCCCGATGGACCGCGCGTTCCTCATCCAGGCCATCGGACGGCGCGGAGACGTCGTCTACACCGAGTGGCACCTCGTCGCGTCCGACGTGCCCATCAGCCCGTGGCGCGCCGAGCGCATCGGCCGCCTGCGCCGCCGGGGAACCGCCGCGTCCGCGCTCAGCTTTGCCGCGGGCGGCGCCCTGCTCGCGTCCGGCTTGGCCGTGGGCAGCCGCATCGACAAGGTCCCCGACGTCGATCGCGAGCGGTACGCCAACCGCGCCAACGTCCTCACCGCCAGCGGCGTCGCTGCGATGGGGGGCTCCGCCTTGACCATGGGCGTGCTCTGGGGAGTGCGCTGGTGACTCGTCAGCTTCTGTGTACTGGAGGAAGAATGTCTGGTTTCCGCGTGGGCGTCTCACTCGCCCTCATCGCCATCCCGCTGGTGGGCTGCCCGCCGGTCAGCCCCAACGTGTCCATCGAGCCGGAGGCGCCGACGACGCTGGACGAGCTCCGAGTCGTGCTGGATCCCCCGACGCCAGAGGCCGAGTTCGTCTGGCTGCAGCAGGGGGTGGTTCAGGATGACCTCACCGGGGTGACGGTACCCGCCGACCGCACCGCGAAGGGCCAGGCCTGGACCGTGCAGGTGAAGGACGGGGATCGGGAGCTGGGGGAGGCGGAGATCACGATCGTGAATGCGCAGCCCACGGCTGTGGTGACGCTGCCCGAGCGGGCGACTGCGGGTCGGGACCTGGTCGCGACGGTGGAGGGCGAGGATCCGGATGGGGACGTGATCCTGTACCGGTATCAGTGGAAGGTGGACGGGGCGGACGTCGGTGGGGACACCGAGAGTCTGGCAGCCAGCTTCCTCCAGCCTCGAGGAGCGACCATCTCCGTGGACGTGACGCCTTTCAACGACGGGGACAGCGAGGTGGGCGAGACCGTGAGTGCAACCTCCACGGTGGGCAATGCTGCGCCCGAGATGGAGACTGCGACCCTCGTGCACGACGGCCCGGTGCGCGAGGCGTCAGTGCTCACCTGCGTGGGCTCGGGTTGGTCCGACGAAGACGGCGATCCCGAGGGCTACCACGTGAAGTGGTTCGTGAACGGTTCGATGGTCAGCGATAGCGAGGCCCTCGACGGTAGCTCGTTCGACAAGGGTGACGAGGTCTACTGCGAGATGTTCCCCTGGGACGGGAACATTGAAGGCGACTCGGTGAACAGCGACAGTGTGTTCGTGGAGAACACGCCGCCTGAGATCGGGAATCTCGAGATCAGCCCGACGGAGGGGATCGTCCTCGGGAGTACAGTCACGGCGACGCTGTCGGGCGTCGTGGATGTCGACGGGGATGAACTCACCGAGACCATCCAGTGGAAGTACCCCGTCATGACGGGGACGCAGACCGAGACCCATCCCGGGGGCCTGCTCATCGAGTCGCGCCACGCTCACAAGTCTTTCCAGGTCGTCGCGATCGTCAGCGACGGGGAAGATGAGACCGCAGACTACGCGGCATTCGACGTGGAGAACCTTCCGCCGGAGGTCAAGATCGTCTCCGTCAGCCCCCGGGATCTGAAGACGGGAGTGACGCCGAGTGTCTCCACGACAGCGGCAGATCCTGAAGGCGACGCGATCTCGTTCACTCACCTCTGGACGGTCAACGGCAAGGCTGTGTCGTCGACAGGTGCCGAGTGCATCGCCTGCGAGCATGTTCGGGGAGATACCGTGACCGTGGTCGTCACCGGAGACGATGGTCCGTGGGGAGGCGAGGACTCGGACACGTATTCCTGGACCGTGGTCAACACCGAACCGACGCCCCCCGGCGTCACGCTTTCGCCGAGCTCCGGCGCCCTTGGAGAGGACGTCTTCTGCGAGGTGACTACGCCGTCGACCGACGCGGACGGCGACTCGATCACCTACACCATCGAGTGGACCCATACGCCGTCCGGAGGGTCGCCGACCGCGTACTCGGGCAGCACGACGACCACAGACTACGCCGGTGACACGATCCCATCGGACGTGCTGCGCCTCGAGGATACCTGGAAGTGCAAGGTGACCGCGTACGACGGGACCGCCTCCAACTACGACTCGTCGTCTTCGGTCCGTTTCCGGACCTGCTCTCCCCTGCCACCTTCCGGGCTGGTCATCCCGACCGCGCCGCGGGCCGTGACCAAGGACCTCGGCTACTGCTTCTACCTGACGAAGCCGGGCCAGACCTGTGACGCTACCTGCGGCTGGCTCGGCGGGACCAACCTCGCCAAGGATGCGGTGTCGGACCTGGTGTCAGCCGTCGGGGCCAAGAACACGTGCGGCGCTCCGCAGTCGAGGGACATCACCGAGTATTTCTATACGACGGGCAATCCGGGCGGCTGGACGAGCCGCCTGAGCCGGACCATCGGCGAGCGGTCGCTCGGCCAGGGCCACGGTGGTGGTGCGTTTACCGGTGTGTGCGACACCGGAACGACCGACGTCGGTGCCTGGCCTGGTACCAGGAACACTTCGATGACCCGCAGTCTGGTGTGTGCCTGCTTCTGATCGAGCACTCCCGCCTCGCGACCGGCGCGTGAGGCGGGTACGGTACCAGGAGAAGTCGACATGAAGACCTACTTCCTCATCGGTGCAGCCCTGTTCTCGACCTTCTGCTTCAGCGCGGACATCGATCGCGATGGGGATGGCGTCATCGGATTGGCGGACTGCGACGACACGAATCCGAACGTCAATGACGAGGCGACGGAGATCTGCGGCAACGGCGTAGACGACGACTGTGACGGCGTCGCGGATGGCACCGACGATGGCGAGGGAGCGATCCTCTTCTTTCAGGACTCCGATGGCGACGGGTTCGGCAATCCCAGCCGCACGGCGAGGGCCTGTAGCTTTCCGCCGAGCGGCTACGTCGCGAACGACGACGACTGTGACGACACCAATCCGCTCATCAAGCCGGGCATCCCTGACGACAACTGCGACGGGGTCGACGACAACTGTGACAACGAGGTCGACGAGGACTCGGAGTACGTCGACTACTACACGGACGCGGACAAGGACGGCTACGGGTCCGGCGCGGCCACCCGGTCCTGCGAGGTGGTTCCGGGCGCCGTGACCCGCAACGACGACTGCGATGATGGAAACTCGAGGGTGAACCCTAGCGCCGTCGAGATCTGCAACGGCGAGGACGACGACTGCGACAGCGTTCGCGACGAGGGGCTGCTCGGTACCGGGGAGGCCTGCCCGGCGGAGAGCTGCGACGCTGTGCGCGCCGTCACCGGGGAGGACCTCGAGGGACGCTTCTACCTCCAGGGCAACGACGACTCGGTCTTCCGGGCCTGGTGCGAGACCGACCCCGCCGGGGACTCGTGGATGCGGGTCGACCTCGAGCTCGTCCAGGCGAACGACTGGGCGACCCTGGTGAAGGGGCGCGGGGCCGTGGCGCGCTGGGACACCGTGGACCTGGACCCCGCCGTGCTGCTGGAGCCCGGGGGCTGCCGGGAGGACGCGGACAGCATGTGGGCCCGGGTAGAGGTCCACGTGCCGATGGAGTTCGTCTTCATCCGGGGAGACTGGACGCTGGTGCCGTACCAGCCCAGCTCGTT
Source organism: uncultured Pseudomonadota bacterium (assembly GCA_937891875.1). Lineage (GTDB taxonomy): Bacteria > Myxococcota_A > UBA796 > UBA796 > REDI01. The sequence goes on from CALATR010001098.1 coordinate 6,314, forward strand.
GTTGCACCGGGGGACCAACAACACGACCTATCCGTGGGGTGAGCCCTACGGATGCCTGTCGCCCCAGGGAAGTGCCGGCGTCAAGTTCGGGAACGACCGGCTGCAGATCCTGCGCGGCGGGGAATACGACGACTGGGCAAGTACAACGTCCAAGGCGTGGATCTACAAGGTGAACCACCTGGACTCGACCACGGCGAAGCTCGGGCCGCCGAACGAGATCTGGTGGGAGATCGGCGGGGGTCAACCCGACCGCCACATCGGGGCCTACCTGACCGACGTCGACCTGTACGTCCGCTGAACGACCTGGAGGAGACGACATGCTCACGAACGCGCTGCGGCGCTGGATCACGCTGGCCTGTCTGGGCGGCACGGGCCTGGTGCTCGTCGGCTGCCCGGACGCGGGGCCGGTGGACGCTGACAATGACGGCTACACGGCTGACGAGGACTGCGACGACCAGAGCCCCGCGATCAACCCGGGCGCAGACGAGATCTGCGGCAACGATGTCGACGACGACTGCGACGGCGCCATCGACGACACCGCGGACAGCGCACCGAGGTTCTACCTCGACGCCGACTCCGACGGCTACGGCGATGCCACCTCCTCGGTCCAGGCCTGCTCCGCGCCGGACGGCTACGTCGACAACACGGACGACTGCA
>CALATR010001099.1 GCA_937891875.1 uncultured Pseudomonadota bacterium
ATCCGCTACGCCCGCAGGGTCGCCTCCTACCTGGTCGACCAGGGCGTGGACGCGATCGTCATCGCGTGCAACACCGCCACGGCCCACGCCCTGGACGACCTGAAGGCTGCCGCCGGCACCATCGGCGTGCCGGTGTTCGGCGTCATCGAGCCGGGCGTACAGACCGCCCTGGCCGCCCACCACCAGGGGGCCGTGGTCGTGCTGGGCACGGAGGGCACCATCCGCGGCGGGGCCTACCAGCGCGCGCTCGCCGAAGAGAGCCCCGAGCTGGCCATCGAGGCCGTCGCCTGCCCGCTCTTCGTCCCCCTCGCCGAGGAGGGCTGGACCGACGGGGACGTGCCGCGCCTGGTCGCCGAGCGCTACGTCGGCCACCTGCGCGGACGGGTGGACACGGCCATCCTGGGCTGCACCCACTATCCCTTGCTACGCGAGATCATCGCCGAGGTCCTGCCCGGCGTGACCCTGGTCGACTCGGCCCAGGCGACCGCCCGCGCGGTGCGCGACGCCCTGGGACCGCAAGGCGAGGGCCATGGCAGCCGCGCCTTCCTGGTGACCGACCACGTGGACCGCTTCCAGGCCGTCGGGGCCCGCTTCCTGCACGCCCGACCCGACCCGGTGCAGTGGGTCGACCTGCCCGAGGCTCACGCCCCGTTCGACGGCCCCCTCGACGAAGAGCGTTAGGCTCTCGGTGGCTCCGGCGTTCGCCGGGCACACGACGGAGGCCCGGTGCACCCCACCACCCGCAACACCCTGGCGCTCGCCACTGTGGCGCTCGGACTGGTCGCGACCACCACCCTGTGCGTGCTCGGCCCGTCCGCCCTCGCCGACCGCTCCGACGATCCCTACGCCCCGCTCGACCGCTTCGCCCGGGTGTACACGGACATCGAGCGGAACTACGTCGAGGAGGTCGATCCGGACCGGCTGATCACCGCGGCCATCGTCGGCATGACCGACGAGCTCGATCGGCACAGCCGCTGGCTCGACGAGGCCTCCTTCCACGCCCTCGAGGAAGAGACCGAGGGCCGCTACGAGGGGATCGGCGTCGAGGTCCGGGACGTCGACGACGGCGCCCTGGTCGTACGGGTCCTGCCCGGTGGACCCGCAGCCCGCGACGGGGTGAAGGCCGGCGACCGGATCGTCGCGGTGGACGGCAAGGACATCACCGAGGCCGACCTCGACGAGACCTCCCGCCTGATGAAGGGCCCCCGCGGTAGCCGGGTCGTGCTCTCGGTCGTGCGTGACGGGTCCCCGGTGCAGATCGAGACCCTGCGCGACCGGATCGACGTGGCGCCGGTCGTCGCGGCCGCGCTCCCGGGCGACATCGCCTACGTCCGCCTGGTGGGCTTTCAGGACGGGGCCGCGGCCGAGGTCCAGCGCGCGCTCAAGACGGCGCGGCGAGACGGCGTGGATGGTGGGTTGATCCTCGATCTTCGGGACAACCCGGGCGGCCTGCTGGGCGAGGCGGTGCGGGTGGTCGATCTGTTCGTCGACGAGGGCCCGATCGTCACCACCCGCGGCCGGGTGGAGGGCGAGCAGGTGCTGGGCGCGACCCGGGGCGGCTTCCCACCCGACATGCCCGTCGTGGTGCTGGTCAACGGCGGATCCGCGTCGGCGAGCGAGGTCGTGACCGGCGCGCTGCAGGACCTCGGCCGCGCGACCATCATCGGCACCCGCACCTACGGCAAGGGCAGCGTGCAGACCCTGTTCAACCGCGACGGCGGCGGGCTGAAGCTCACGACCGCCCGCTACTTCACCCCCGCCGGCACGCCGGTCACGGCCCTGGAGGGGCGCCAGCCGGACGAGGTGGTGCGCCACCCCACCGAGCTCGGCCCGAAGGAGGCGCTGCGCGCCCGGCTCGCCATGCTGGACCACGCCGAGCGGGCAGATCTCCTGGCCCTGGTCGACAAGCTCCCCGATGATCCCGCCGTCGAGCCGGTGATCGCCTGGGATGCGCCCATGGACAGCCGGCTGCGCACCGATCCCCAGCTGCGCGCCGCCCTGCGCGCCCTCGGTGTGGAGCCTCCCGAGTGAGCCTGCGCGTCTTCGCCTACGGGAGCCTCATCGACGAGCCCGAGCACCCCGATCGGGTCCGGGATCTCGCCCCCGCGCGCTGGCCCGCCCACCGCCGCCGCTTCAACCTGCGCAGCGCCTACCGCGGATGTACCCACGAGCACGCGCTCTTCCCGCACATCGAGGTCGCCGACTTCTCCCGGGCAGGTGCCCGCGACTCTCTCGTGCTCGGCACGGCGCCCGCTCCCGGCCAGACCCTCGATGGCGCCCTGCTCCACTACGACGATCCCGACGGCAGCACCCTCGGCGCGCTCGATCGCCGCGAGGGCTTCGATCCGAACGCTCCCGAGCGGAGCCCCTACCTGCGCCGCGCCACCCAGGTCCACACCACGGACGGGACGCGAGATGCATGGGTCTACGTCACGAACCCGACACACCCCCGCGTCGTCGAGCTCGACCCGATCACCCAGGCCCGGGTGCTGCTCCACGCCACCCCCCGCCACGACCCCCTCCCCGGCGATCGCCCGCGCGGCGCCCAGTACCTCCTGCCCCTGGTCCGCTGGCTGCGGGCCCACGCCCGGCCCGATCCCATCCTGGAGGCGCTGGTCGACGCGATGGAGGCGGAGATCGGTCCCCTTGCGGACCATCCGGTCGCCTGGCTGGGGGTCGATCTCCTGCGCCTGGGCCTCAGGTCCGCGGGCCGGGCACCCGGGTCCTGATCCGGACCTCCTCGGTCCACGCCAGACCGAGTGCGTCGCGGTGCACCCGCAGCTCCCACCGAGCGCGCAGGGCTGCCTCCCGGAGCGTGGCGTAGCGCAGCACCGCCGCCGAGCGCGCCTCCGCGTCCCGGGCGCAGTCGATCCCCTCCCCCGCCGCGACCACCTTGGCGATCGCGTCGGCGACCTTGTCGTTCGCTCGCCCGAACGCGGCCGCCATCTCCTTCTTCAGCTCGGCCTCGATGGACTCGTGCTGAGCCTGCATGCGCTCCTGCTTCGTGCGCGCACGCATGACCCGGATCAACGTCTCCAGGTCCAGCTTGGAGTGGGCCTCCGCCTCCGACACGGTCAGTCGCGGGGCGGCACGACCGGGAAGTGCCAGGGCTCCTGGGCGCACGCGTCAGGCAGGCAGCCCACGTTGCCGGCGGCGTCCTCGGCCTCGATGTAGTAGCGAATGCCGCCGCTGCTGACCTCGCGGCCGGGGATCGTGCCCTCGTAGTAGGGCTCGGCCACGGGAGCCATGCGCAGCTCGGTCCACTCGTTGCCGTCGGTCTCACGCTGGAAGACGATCTTCACGTCGACGATGGCGGAGTCGTCGGTCACGTCCGCGCCGATGAACACGGCCTCGCCGAAGGTCTGGGGCGTGGCGTCGTGCTCGTGGCTGATCTCGGGCGGGGTCTCGTCCACCACGTCCGTGTCCCGATCGGCCACGCGCGTGTTCGGCGTGGAGCTGGTGCACGCGCCGAGGGCCAGCAGCCCGGCGGCCAGGGCCACAGTGACCAGCGAGCGGTTCGTGCGAGGCAGGGTCATGGTTGCGCTCCAAAGGGTGCCCGGTGCCGGTTCCATCGGCCTCACTGAGCCACGTCCGTGGCGGACCGTCAAGCGATCGTCGAGGCGGTGTCCACGTCGACAAGCTCGCCGACGAGGTCGTAATCGGCGGCCTGAGTGACCCGGAGGCGCCGGATGTCGCCCACCCGGATGCCCGGCGGCGCGTTGACGATGTAGACCTGACCGTCGACGTCGGGGGCCTGGAACGGGGTGCGGCCGCGCAGGAGCAGCTCCGACTCCTCGGCGAGCCCCTCGACGAGCACGTCCACCTCGGTGCCGACGAGCGACTCGAGGCGACCCCGCGAGATCTCGGCCTGGATCGCCATCAACTCCTGCTGGCGTGCCTCCTTGACCTCGTCGGGCACCTGACCGGGCAGGGACGCCGCGGGGGTCCCCTCCTCCGGAAAGTAGGTGAAGACGCCGACGTGGTCGAACTTCTGGTCACGGACGAAGTCGCACAGCTCGGCGAAGTCCTGGTCGGTCTCGCCCGGGAAGCCCACGATGAAGGTGGTGCGCAGGGCGGCGCCGGGCACGTGGTCGCGCAGGCGCTGCAGGATCCGCTCCTGGCCGGCCCGGGTCACGCCGCGGCGCATGGCCTTGAGCATCGGTCCGGACGCGTGCTGCAGCGGGATGTCGATGTAGCTGCAGATCTTGGGCTCTTCGGCCATGGCCTTGAGGAACGACTCGGGCACGCCGTGGGGGTAGGCGTAGTGCAGCCGGATCCACTCGAGGCCCTCGATCTTCGCGAGCTCGCGCATGAGCAGGCCCAGATCGGTGCCGTCCTTGAGGTCGCGCCCGTAGGCGGTGCTGTCCTGGCTGACCAGGTTCAGCTCGCGCACGCCCTGGGCCACCAGCTGCTCCGCCTCGGCGACCAGCGACGGCACGGACCGGCTGCGCAGCTTGCCGCGCAGGGTCGGGATGATGCAGAAGGCGCAGGTGTGGTCGCAGCCCTCGCTGATCTTCAGGTACGCCGAGCACGCCGACCACGAGTTGATCCGCGGGGCGAACTCGTCGTGGATGTACAGCGGCGTGTCGACGAAGCTCTTGGGGGCACGGCCGTCCCGGGCGGTGAGCACGTCGGTGATCCGGTGGTACTCGCCGGTGCCCAGGAAATGGTCGACCTCGGGCAGCTCGCCCTCGAGGGCGGTACCGTAGCGCTGGACCATGCAGCCGGTCACGACCAGCTTCTTGGCCGTGCCCTCGGACTTGTGCCGCGCCATCTCGAGGATGGTGTCGACGCTCTCCTCCTTGGCCGGGCCGATGAAGCCGCAGGTGTTGATGA
>CALATR010001100.1 GCA_937891875.1 uncultured Pseudomonadota bacterium
CCAGCAGCAGGGCGGGGATGAACGCGCGCATGCACACCTCCTGCAGCACCGGTAGGGCGGCGGGCACCCGACGTTCATCCGTGCCTGGCGGCGGACCGTTCGCGCGGGGCGTGGGCCCGGGGATCGACGCCGTGCCTCGCGGGTCCGGAGCCGTACGCTGCCAGCGAACGCTTTCTGACCCGCCGACCGCCCGGGGCTGGTGCACGCCCGCCCGGTCGGGCAAGCTCGTCCCTGATGTCCCGCCCCGACGTGCACGCCCACCTCGACTACCGCGCCTACCTGGACGCGTGGTTCCGCTGGCGCAAGGCGGACAACCCCCGTTTCTCCCACCGCGCGTTCGTCCGCCGGGTGGGCGCGCGCTCCCCCAGCCTGCTGCCGAGCGTCATCTCCCGTCGCCGCAACCTGTCCCCGCGCATGGCCGCCGCAGTGGCAGACGCCATGGGCCTCGACGAGCAGGAACGCGCCTTCTTCCTCGATCTCGTCGCGTTCGACCAGGCGCGCTCCGAGGCCGACCGCGCCCGCGCCTGGCGCCGGATCGCCTCGGTCCGCCGCTTCCGGGCCGCCCGCACCCTCGATGCGGCGACCCTCGACGTGTTCGCCCAGTGGCATCACCTCGCCATCTACGAGCTCGCCCGGGTGCCTGGCTTCCGCGCCGATCCCGCCTGGATCTGCAAGCGGCTGCGTCCCCGGATCCGCCCGAACCAGGCCCGAGATGCCCTGCAGACCCTCACTGGTCTCGGACTGCTCGCCCCCCGCGGCGACACCCTGCGCCCCACCCAGCAGACGCTCACGACGCCCATGGAGGTGGCCGGCGTCGCCGCGCACACCCACCACCAGGGCGCCCTCGACCTCGCCCGCCACGCCCTCGACCACGTCCCCCCCGAGGAGCGCGCGTTCCACACGGTCACCGTCGCCGTGCCCGAGTCGCTGCTGCCGCGCCTGCGCCAGCGCATCGAGGCCCTGTCCCTCGAGCTGCTCGACGAGGCCGACGCCGCGGACGCGCCTCCGGATCGGGTCGTGCAGGCGGTGCTGGCCGTGTACCCTGTCTCCCAGTCCATCGAGGAGGAAGCGCCATGATCCGCGTGCTCGTCTGTCTGGTCGCCCTCGGCGTCGCGCCCGCGGCCCACGCCGGCTTGCCCACCCTGGCTGGGAGCGGACCGACCGGCGTACACATCGGCAACCCCACCGGGGCGCAGGATGACGCGCCGGTGCAGGTGGTCACGGTCCAGGATCCGATCTGGTCGTGGTTCTTCGCGTGGCTGGGTCGGTAGCCGGCCCCTACGACACGTCCTCGGCCCACTCGGGGAACAGTCGCCAGCTGACGAGTGCGTTCTGGACGGCGCCGCCGAAGTCGCCCAGGCGGTCCTTCGGTCCGACCGCGCTGAAGAACGCCCAGCGATCCCCATGCGGCAGGACCCGGATGGCACACAGGGTGTGCTTGTCGCTGGCCATCGCGCGCGCACCACCCGCCTCGTCGTCCTCGTCGTTCCAGCGGTAGATCCCGTACCCGTCACGCTCGGCGAGGGCGGTCGCCACCTCGCGCGGGCCCGCGGCGAAGTCCTGCCCCACCCAGCCCGAGACGAACACCGCGCTGCCGTCCCCACGCGTGGGGTCCTCCAGCACCACCGAGTCCAGCCGCGGAGCCGTCGGATCCGGATCGACGGGGACCTCGGTCAGCACGTTCCAGTCGCGCGGAACCAGGTAGGCATGACGCACCCCACCCGGGGCCTCGAACTCGCAGAAGATGAAGGCCTTGGCGACCGCCGCCTCGCGGGGCTCGTGTCGCGTGCAGGTGACCTGGTGGGTCTCGCTCAAGTCAGTCGCTTTCCTCGTCCTGCTCGTAGGTCTTCTCGGCGGTGGAGTCGAACCAGCCCTTCTTCGGGTCGGCCTTCTCCATGCCAAAACCATACTTGAAGCCGCCGCCG
>CALATR010001101.1 GCA_937891875.1 uncultured Pseudomonadota bacterium
GCTGGTCCGTCGGGATCGCCAGCGCCCCCCGGGCGTCCGCGTAGGCGGGATCCCCGTGGGGTACGACCGCGTGCAGCCCGTCCAGGCCGCCGCGCAGCAGGATGACGACGAGTCGCGGCGGGGCGGTCGGAGACGCCAGGGACGGGGTTCCCAGGGCGGCCAGTGCGCCGGCAGCGCCGAGGAGGGTCAACAGCTCGCGGCGGTTCATGCTCACCTCCGCTGAAAGGCCGGGCTGGCCAGCATGAGGGTGAGAGCGCGCCGGGGCCTGGCCGCGGCGAGCTGGGAGAGGAGCGGGCCGGTCGCGGCGGTGCCCAGCAGGTCACGCGCCAGGCCCGGCACGTCCGGGGTTGTGCGGAAGCTGCGGTTTGCCGCCTGTACCGCGAGGTCGATCCGGGACAGCATGCCCTCGGGACCCAGCCAGGCCGCCGCCTCGTCGTCCCAGCCAGCGGGCGAGGGGACCAGGGCGGCAGGCTGACCCAGCGCGCGGGCCGGACCGTCCGGGTTCTTCGGAGCAAACTCGGGCAGGGCACGCGCCACGCTGGTCACGAGATCCTGGGGTGTCTTGAGCTTGCGGGCCTCCGGCCGGGCCACGTCCGGGTGCCGCACGAGGGCCTGACCCACCGCGGCGAGGGTGCCGTTCGAGCGCTCCCAGGCGTCCTCCAGATCGGAGATCAGACCCCTTGAAGGCACATCCTCGACGAAGTGCCTCGCGAGCTTGGTGCACACGTGCCGCCGGGTCTGGGGATGGTTGGCCAGCATGCGCAGCGCCTGCTCCCCGCCGGCCTCACCCGCGGGGAACGTCTGCCCCAGGAGCTGCTTCGAGCCCGGCTGGTGCGCGCCCTTGCGGAACACGAACCCGTCGCGGGCCAGCTCCTCCGGGCGCCTCGCGACCGACCAGCCGGTGATCAGCGCGGCGAGGCCCTGCACGTCGGCCTGGGAGTAGCCCCCGTCGACCCCCAGCGTGTGCAGCTCCAGGATCTCCCGGGCCAGGTTCTCGTTCAGCCCGCGGCCCCCGCGCTGGCCGACCCGGCTGTCCGGTCCGAAGGAGGCGGCGTTGTCGAGGTAGAGCAGCATGGCGGGGTGGCGCGAGCTGGCCAGGAGCAGGTCCTCGAAGCGACCGAGCACGTGGGGGCGCAGGGCGTCGCGCTGGAACACCCCCCACAGCGGCACCACCTGGCGCTTGGCCGCGCTCACCGCGAAGTGGTTGCCGAAGAAGGCCCACCAGCGGTGGAAGAAGGTCGCGTCGGTCTGCCGTCGCGAGGTCCACCACGCCGCGACGTCCGCCTGCAGCTGGGCCGTCGCCGCCTGGCGGCGCATCTGCCGGTCCAGGCCGCGGTTGTCGAGCAGCGTGCGCAGGATCTGCCCGGTGCTCGGCAGGCCGGCCTCGTGGGGCAGGCCCGCTGGAGCCGCCACCAGCTGGGCATCGAGCCACGCCGCCGGATCGTCCAGCGTCGCAGCCTCTCCCGGCCGCGCCCCGAGCCCGAGGCGATTCAACGCGATGTGAGCATCCATCGAGCCTCCGCAGCGGAGAACGCAGCGCTGGCTCAGATGTTGCCGATCACGGAGGCTTGCCGTCCGGCTGGGAGACGTCGCGGCCTCGGGACTGGGACGAGGTCTCGTAGAACTCGGTCCGACGGTTCTGGACCCGGCCCGCCTCGGTGGCGTTGCTGGCCACGGGGTACTTCCAGGAGAAGCCCGATGCGAAGAAGGTGGTGTCGGGGCAGTCCTCTTCCATCTTCTTCTTGGTCGCCTTCGCCCGCTTCGTGGACAGGGTCATGTTGTAGGCGAACGAGCCCATCGTGCAGGTGTGCCCCTCGATGAAGATCACCGGCGGAGGCGGATCCTGGCTGTTGATGGAGTTGGCCACCCGCGCGCAGGCCGCCTCGCCCTCGGGCTTCATCTTGTCCGAGTCGAAGTGGAACGGGATGGGCTCCGTGAACAGCGGCTCGTCCGGGTCCGGCTCCGGCTGGGGCTCGGGCTCCGGCTGGGGCACGGGCTCACCGCCGTCGATATACATGCCGTCGTACGCGACCTCGAGGGTCTCGACCGCGAGCGCCGAGCCGCTGGAGGCCAGCGCCGGGCCCTCCCAGGCCACCGGCCAGATCTCCAGGAAGCTGTAGCGCCGGATCTCCTTGCCGGAGTTGTCCCGCATCACGATCGCGCCGGAGGTGCTGGAGCGGCTCGAGTAGTCGTCCTTCAGCCACTCGTCGCGCCACTCGGCCAGCGCCTGGCTGGCCGACGTCGCGTACTTGAGCGTCAGGTTCTCGAACTTGGACTGGCCGGGCATCTTGTGCACGGCGCCGTTGAGGCCTCCCTCCTGGATCTCGAAGACCTCGGCACTGGTCTTGAGTCCCGAGAACTCCATGAAGTGCGCGACTTCCGTGTTCTCGATCTCGAGGGAGAAATAGAAGTTGCCATACGGGTCGTGGTCTTCGGTCGCCATCGCGTCACCCGGTGAGAGCAGAGCAGAGCATCAGAACGGATCGGGGCCAGAGGATACCCCGCCCCGGAAGGCTATCGCAGGTTGACTCGCCTGCCCACGCAGATCCTGGGGTCGGCTCGCCGGATCAGAAGGTGGCGCGCGCGCCGAGCAGGGGCAGCAGCGGGATCCCGCGCACGAAGCCCTGCTCGCTCCAGTCGTCATTCCACGTCGGATAGAGCACGTTTGCGCGCTTCGGCACGTACCAGACCTCGGCGCGCAGGGTCAGCGACCAGCGATCGAAGGTGAAGCACCGGGCGGCCGCCAGATCCACCTTGGTGTAGGCGGGCAGGCGCGCGCTCCACGGCTGCTCCTGCACCGGCGACCACGAGTCGTCGTTGGCGTCGTAGATGCCGCCGCTGACGGGTGTCCAGGGCAGGCCGCTGCCGTAGCGCCAGCGCAGGGCCAGGTTCCACTTCGCGGACGGATCCCACGAGGCGACTGCACCCAGGTTGACTGGCTGATCGTAGGGGCCGCTGGCCCAGCCGGTCTCGCGCCAGACCTGGGTGCGGGCGACGGACGCCCAGCCCCACAGGAAGAACGTCTCGCGCAGGCGGTAGCGGGTGACCAGCTCGACGCCGAGGGCGCGACCGCGGTCGTAGACCTCCGGAGGACCGTCGGGGATGGCGAGCTGGGCGTTGGTCAGGTGCTTGGCGTACGCGTCGAGGGTCAGCTCGAGGCGGTTGGCGATGGTCTGCTCGATGCCCGCGCTGGCCTGCCAGGAGCGGGTGAGGGGCAGGTCGGGGTTGCCGACACCGTCTGCGAGGTCGATGACCGAGGGGGTCTGCAGGTAGTAGCCGCCGGCGAGCTCCAGCGAGGTCTGGTCGGCGAGGCGCCAGCGAACCGCCGCGCGGGGCTCGGGCAGGACCTTGCCGGTCAGGGAGTCCACGCCGACCCGCGCGCCCGGAATCAGCTGCAGGTCCCCGAAGCGCAGGAGGAGATCGCCGTAGAGAGCAGCTTCCAGGCGTGGGATCGTGACGTCGGTGTCCACGCCGCGCCCGATGGCGGGGGCCTCGGTCGTGACCAGCACACCCACGTCGTCCGCCCCGTCGACCTCGATGTCGTTGAGGCCGCCGCGCACCTCCCAGCCCAGGCCCAGCAGGTGCTCGCGCTGGGGGCCGACGGGGCGGGTCCAGTCGAGGCGACTCGCCAGCGTCACGGCGCGCTGGTGCTGGGATCCGATGGTGCCCAGGTCGCCGCGGAGATCGTCGTGCACGAGGGCAGCGACCAGGCGTCCGCTCCCCCCCTCTTCACCCTGCCAGCGGTGCCGGACCCCCGCGACCTGGAAGGCCCGCCGATACTCGAACGACGGGCTCTCCTCGGCCTCCAGCGGGTCCAGGATGTCCAGCTCGCCCGCGGCCCGGGCGTAGCGGTCGCCGGCGCTGACGAAGAAGATGCCCGTCCCTGCGTCCTCGTCGCCCTTCTCGGCGCGCACGGCGAGGTCGTGGAAGATCGGCCACAGGGTGTACTGGTCCGAGCCCCGGCTGTAGAGGTCCTGGTAGGAGCGTCGACCCGCCGCGGCGAGCCACCAGCCCTTCTTGCCAACCGGGGCGCGGAAGTCGGCCCCGGCGATGATCGTGTTGAAGGTGAGCTGACCCTCGAGGTCCTCGGGCCGGTCGGTGCGGCTCTTCGCCTCGACCACGCCGCCCACCGCGTCGCCGTAGCGGGCGCCGAAGGTGCTGGGGTACAGCTCCAGCCGGCGCAGCTGGGTCGTCGGGAAGACGCTGGCGTACTGGTTGAAGTGGTAGAGGTAGGGGATCTCGATGCCGTCGAGGTAGTAGCGGTTGTCGCCCGGGGCGGAGCCGCGCACGGAGAGGTCGCCTGAGGTCGGCGAGAACTCGCGTTGGACCGTCACTCCGGGCAGGGCCTGGGTGAGGCGGACGACGTCGTCCTGGGTGCCCGGCGTCTCGTAGGCCTGCTCGGCGTCGACCCGGTGAACCGTGGGGTGGGGGGTGTCCTGGAAGGACTCGACCACCACCTCGAGGTCGGCGGGCAGGGGCTCGAGGAAGACCTTGAGGTCCGACGTCGGCGCGGTGACTTCGAGCTCCTGGAGGCGGTGGTTCTCCGTCGACACGCGCAGATGCACGACGGTGCCGTCGGGCACGTCCGGAACGACGAAGCGCCCGTCCACGAGGGGACGGGCCGGGGCCCCGTCTGCAGCAACGCGGGTGCCGCCCTGCTCCCGGCGGCCGTCGGGGAGCTCGAAGGACCAGGTGACGACGCCGTCCTCCAGCGGCCGGCTCGTCCCGCGCTCGAGCACCCGCCCCTCGATCTCGCCGGCCTGGACCAGCAGCGAGAGCAGCACGATCATGGCCGCACCTTCACGACCACGACCGCCCCGTCGATCTGCTCGACCGCGCAGCGCTGCTCCAGGAGCCAGTCCGGGTCGAACCAGCCGCTGACCGCGACCGTGCAGGGCAGCGCGTCGGTGCCCGGATCGACGGTGTCGTCGACGACCTCGACGCCCTCGAGGCGCACACCGACCGCGACGTCGGGATCCGCCACCAGGGTGCCGCGCAGGTAGGTCCCCTGGGCGCTGCCGTCGGTCTGCAGGAAGCGGCCGGACTCGGTGAAGATTCCGGTTGGGACGTCATTGCCGACGAAGAGCTCCCGCGCCGCCCAGCCGTTTGCGCCCTGGCGTGCCGGGTCCAGTCCCAGGGCCATGAACGTGCGCACCCCGTCGGCCTCGATCTCGACGTCTTCGAGCTCCTCGTCGTCACGGACGTAGCTGGCGGCGACCCAGTCGGTGGTCGCGTCGTCGACCTCCAGGAAGTGCCCGCCCGGGTGGGTGCTCATCCAGCGCACCCGCACGCCGTCGGCCACCTCCACACCCAGGCGCAGCCAGTCGCCGGCGACC
>CALATR010001102.1 GCA_937891875.1 uncultured Pseudomonadota bacterium
CATACGTGTACGCGGTCCGGGTTCCGTTTCCGTAGACGATGAGGGTCCGTCGCCCCTTTTCGTCGTAGTCGATGCTGTCGACGAAGTCCTTGTCGGTGCTGCGGCCGTGCACGGCAACCTTGACCGTCTCCAGCAAGGCCGCGTCGTTGTAGGTGTACCGGGTGACGGACCCGTCCGGCGTGGTGCTGGTCACGACGCGACCCAGCGCATCGTAGGTGGACGTCAGGGTGAAGGTCGTCGTCTCCAGCGAAGGGGGCGCGCCGTCCCAGTCCACCGCCGTGCCCACCTGGCCACGGTCGATGACGGACCGGGTGACCTGGATGGCCTGCCCCTTGAAGTCATAGGCGTTCACTTCGACCAGGCCGGCGCCGTCCCAGGTCCGCCACACCCGGCCCTTGTGGTAGCCGCCGGGAGGCACACCACTGGACTCGCCGTACGCGATCTTCTCGTGGGTGCGGGTGGTCGACACGCCCGGTCCCTCCTGGACCTTCAGTGCAGTTGGCCTTCTAAGGGCATCGTACTCCGAGTGTACGCACACCGGCCCCGGCCGCCACGCGCGGATCGGCCGATCGTCGACCGCCAGGTGCGCCCAGCTCTCGCCAGCGTCCGCCGAGCTCGAGCGCATGGGGCGACCGATCATGTCGTACTCCTCCCCCTGGTCGACGTACGGGATCGCCGCCGAACGCCCCTTCTCGCCCTGGACGGACAGCACGAATCCCTGGAGGTTCAGGATCAGCGTGGTCTGGTAGGTGAGGCCGCCGCCCGGATCCTCGATGGAGACGATGGCGCGCCCGAGAGCGTCCATGTGGGTGACGGCGGGGGTGTCCTCGTGGGCCAGGGACAACGTGGCCGCGCGCTGGTCCTCGGCGGTGGGCGTCGGTGAGGCCGTAGCCTTGCGGGTCTGGTGCCACACGCTGTCGCGCACATTGTCCGCGCCATCCCAGGCCTCGGAGCGCCAGGGGTCGAAGAACACGGTGCTGAACGTCCCGTCGGGAAGGTCCACCCGTACGTTCCGGCCCAGCGGGTCGTAGGTCAGGATCGGCGAGACGCCCCACTCCACCAGATCGTCGTCGTCCTCGTACTCCGGGCTGTCGGAGAAGAATGGCTCGAACTGCTTGATCGGGTTGCCCTTGTTGTCGACGATCGTGCGACCGTTCCCGACCCAGCGAGGGTCCGTGTGCGCGAACACGAGGTCTCCGCTGCCGTCGAAGACCAGGTCCCCGCTCCCATCTCGCTGCGGCGCATCGCCGGGCTCGGCCTGGGTCTTGGTCATGACGACGCCGCCACCGCCGTCGCTGTAGGCGTACTGGACCTGGAAGCCCGCCGCGCCGTGCACCTTGCGCTGCTCGACCTTCACCCGGTTCGGGGAGCCAACGCTGGTGTAGCGGTCCACCTCGTAGGTGAACCGGGCGGTGGGGTCGGCCAGGGTGTCGCCCTCTCCGGCGGGCCCGACAATGGCCGTGGCCGTGACCCGGCCCAGCGCGTCGAACGCGGCCTGCTGCTCGACGCCGTTCGGGTCGGTGGTCCTCCAGGGCCCGAGCACCCGATAGTCCGGCTCGGCCAGCACGGTGTTCCCGACGGCATCGTCGATGCTCACGGGGAACAGTCCGTAGCCGTCGTACGACACCGTGGTGGTGTGGCCAAAGGGGTCTGTGTGGTCGTCCGGCATGAAGAACCCGCCGGGCAGCAGCCTGGTCACGCCAGACGGTCGCCACCAGTCGGTGTTGCCGTCGGCAAGCCAGGGTCGCACGTAGCCGGCGTCCTGCAGATCCGCGCTGGTCGGTTCCTTGTATTCAGCGCCCAGCGACGACCGGATGTCGCCCCATGGCCCACTTCCCCCCACGAGGCCGGCCGTGTAGACCTGCTGGTACTGCTGATGCGCGAGCGCCCGTGAGGCCATGGTGCCGAAGGCCACTGCGGCGGTGACGCTGTCGTTCCAGTAGAGGGTGCGGGTGCGGGCCAGTCGCCGCCTCTGGACGAGACCGGGGGTTGGAGACGTCTCGTAGGCGATCTCAGGCGCGGCGGTGAAGTCGGCCAGCAGGTCTGCCGCGGTGAACGGCGCGGTGTCGTCCGCGTCCACCCCGGTCAGCTCGAAGGTCTCGGACTCGTAGGGCACGGACAGGTGGTAGCGGTCAGCACTGGCGTCGTCGTGGATGAACGCAGCGGCACTGACGGTGACATGGGTCCTCGCCTGCTCGGTATCGACCGGAGAGGGCGGGGCAGCCGCGGCAATCTGCGCCGCGCGCCGCTTGTAGCCGACGGCCGCGGACTTCAGGACCTGCCCGTACGTGTCGGTCTCGAGCACGAGGGTGTGGGACACCCGCGGATCCGCAGCGTTCCGCTCGTAGGTGGAGGAGCGCGTCTGGGACGGAATGAGCTGAAAGACCGCGTGGCGCTGGTCCGAGCGCTCCTGGATCAGCCGGACCTGGTAGGTGGACTCGCTGACGGTGAACGGCTTGTCCGCGTCGGGGTCGCCGTCTTCTGCGTACACCTCGACCCGCAGCGGTGAGCCCCGCAACGCACGATGCGCCTCACGGAGCTCTTCCGCGCTCAGGTCAGCAGGCACCTCGGGTTCGGGAAGCGAGGACGCGAGAGGGTCACCGGCCCACGCCTCCGCCGCAAAGGCGCCGGTCAGCCGCTGGTGCTGACGCCACGCCCCCGTGTGGAACCAGGTCTTGGTGACCACGGGGTCCAGGTGGTGCGCGACATCGCCGTTGGTGGCGTCGGCAAAGTCGGTGACGGACTCGGTGTCACGCTGCACCACCAGGCCAAAGCCACGAAACTCCCGCTCGGTGCCGTCGAAGTAGCCGTGGTGAAAGCTGTAGGTGGAGGCGAACTTCCAGCCGGTGATCCCGTCTTGCTGCTCGACCTTGGACAGGCACTGCACCGGGAACGGAAGCCGGGTGGCCCAAGGGCGACCGGCACGGCGATCGGCCGTGTAGAAGACCGTCGACGGCGTGTAGGTCAGGGTGGTCGTGCGCCCGAGGTTGTTGGTGATGGTCTTCAGCAGGTGGGGTTTGCCCTGCTGCATGAGGTGGACGTACCGGAGCGGCGCGAACGTGCCGCGCAGGAGCGGACTCGACCAGACCAGGCACGCCGTGCCGTCACCCAGCAGATCGGCGACGCTGACCTGCGCGACGTTGTCGATGCCGGGAAACGCCGGAAGCCGGACCGGATCGGCCAGGCCATTGCCGGACTGGTTGGCGTAGAGGTCGACGCCGTCCGCCCCCAGGTAGATGAGGTCGGTAGGGCCGGTCCCGTCGATGTCGGCCAGGCGGATCCTGCGGGGATCGAACCGCCCATGCAGGTCGAACACGGGCTGATTGGCCAGGGTCACCCGTGCGCCGAACCGGCCGTAGCCGCGATTGGGCCAGTACTCGACCGAGGTGCGGCGAATGCGCACCAGGTCGGTCAGGCCGTCTCCGGTCATGTCCGCCAGGAAGACGTGCTCCGACTCGTTGCCAAAGACAAGCGTTGGACCTTCGTCTTCGCGGGTGGCCTTGGTGCGCTGCTCGGCGGGCGCGTATCCGGCCTTCGCCTCCGACGGGTAGTACCGGTAGACCCGATCTTCGGAGATGAGCACGTCTGCGTGGCCGTCGCCGTCCAGGTCGATCATGCGGACGTTGGGATCGTCCAGGTTGACGTTGGGCACGCGCTCGAAGGGGCGGAAGGACTCCCAGCCACCGTCGAGGTCGCGCTCGAAGTAGCCCCTGGGCGGGCGGGCGATCTGGACCACGTCGAGCTGTCCGTTGCCGTCCAGGTCCATCAGCCGGCTGCCGCGCATGGAGACCGCAGGGCGCGCTCCGAGCCGCGTCATCGGGCCCAGGCTGCCCTGGCCGTCATTGCGCTTGTAGAACCAGGCTCCCGCGCGCTCGGTGAGCAGTCCGGTCAGCCCCTCCCCGTCCAGGTCGACCCACTGGTACTGGCTGACGTCGAGGGCGGCGGGGAGGTCGTCCACGCCGTCCAGGAAGCGGATCTCCGCGTCCAGCTGGGCCGTCGTGTAGGTGAATGCGACGGGTGGCAGCGCCTGGCTGGTCCAGGAGGAACCCTCCTTCTTCCACCCGCGGTGGGTGACCGAGGTGAGGGTGGTGCAGTGGGGCTGCTCGTCGTGGGCAAGCTCGGTCGAGCGAACCAGGGTCCAGCCGGTCCCCAGCTCGGCAAAGTCGTGAAAGACCAGGACTCGACGGCACAACCGATAGCAGCGATGGTCGAAGCCAGGGCGGAAGCTGGAATACGGATCGAAGCGGACCGGCCAGGCGGTGTCCTCCGCTGGGGAGGGGGGGCTGGCCGTGTGCTCGCCGTAGTCGAGCACGACCTTGAAGTGAAAGCCCCCCGACGCCGTGCCCATCGACTTGTTTCCATAGTCGATGGACTTCAGGTACGTA
>CALATR010001103.1 GCA_937891875.1 uncultured Pseudomonadota bacterium
CCCGCGCGTCGATGGGGTCGCCGTCGCCGTCCGGATCCGGGTTCTCGTCCCGGGTCGGGATCTCGTCCCCGTCGTCGTCAGTGTCGAAGGCGTCGCTGGTGCCGTCGTCGTCGGTGTCCTGGTGCTCGTACTCGTCGGGGAAGGAGACCTCGATCACCTCGAAGAAGTCCCAGACGCGGTCCCCATCGGTGTCGACCTCGCACAGGCTGGTGCCCAGGCGCTCCTCCGCGATGTCGGGCAGCCCGTCGCCATCCCAGTCGGACACGACCGGCGAGTCGCAGTCGTAGCAGTCCATGAAGTCGGCAATCCCATCGAGATCGGCGTCCAACGTCCGTTCTTCCGCATCCGGGACCCCGTCGCCGTCGCTGTCGAGGTCCAGGTAGGCGGGGATGCCGTCGCCCAGGGTGGCGCACGGATCGCAGCCCCGGCTCCAGGTGTCACAGCTGCCGGTGGCCTCCGGCGGCGGCGTGCCGTCCAGGTCCCAGGTGCCCTCGACCAGGGTGTCGATGCCGTCGCCGTCGTCGTCCTCGTCGAGGTAGTCGGGGACGCCGTCCTTGTCGGTGTCGTCGTTGTCGCAGTCGCCGTCGCCGTTCCGGTCTTCGTCCGTGTCGAGGATGTCGTCGTTGTCGCTGTCGGTCATGACCGCGCACGGCTCGGCCGCCGCCACGGTAGGGATCACGAGCCCGACCGTGCAGATCGCAACCAACGCTGTGCGGATGATGACCATGGATCCTCCCGGTCCAAGGATGCCACAACGCGACGGGGTCCCGACTGTGGAACGCGGGGACCGTCTCTGGCGTCTCGGGGGTTACACGGGCTCCGCGCTCGACTGGAGGTCGCCCTGATTCTGTTGCTCGCCTGGATCCTGACCGCACCCGCCGCGCAGGTCGAGGGGACCCGCGTGCCGTGTCCCGACGGCGAGGGCGAGGTGGTCGTGAACCGGCTCATCGCCCAGAACACGGTCGGCGGCTGGGACAGCGACGGCGCGCGCTACAGCGGCGGCGGCAACTTCCGCGAGCTGGCGGTCAGCACCTGCTCCAGCGGCCTGTCGCTCCTGGGTGCGGACATGGGCCGCGGCCTGTCGCCCGCCATGATGGCCAAGGTCGAGGCCGTGCTGCAGCAGATCCGCGCCGAGCACCCCGGGGAGGACCTCACCGCCCTGCCCGCCCACGTGCGCCACGGCTTCGCCGCCCGGATCTACGGCGCCCTGGACCAGCCCGAGAAGGAGGTCCAGCTGTGGATGTCCGCCTCGTGGCTCGCCCGGGACCAGGGCGTCGGGCTGTTCAAGGGCCTCGACGGCCCGGTCATGGCGCGGCTCATGCTGACCGCAGGCGAGCGCCAGCTCAAGAACGAGCTCGCCCCCGCGACCCGCAAGCAGCTCACCTTCAACCTCGCCGTGGTCGCCGCGCGTGGCGGCTACCCCAACCTGCGCAACGGCTACCTGGAGCAGGTCGAGGCCATGGAGCTCACCGAGGACGAGGCCGAGCGGGTCTCCGCCCTTCGCCGCGCCATCCCGCTCGAGGCCGCCTACCAGGACAAGGCCATCGCCGCCCTGTCCCGCACCCTCATCCAGCGCCACGGCCCCTCGCGGATCACCGCCACCTACCAGCTCGCCGACCTCCTGCGCCGCCGCGGCAAGGCCGACAAGGCGCTCGGCTACTACCAGATCGTGGCTGCCAGCGAGGAGGTCCCGGAGGAGCTGACCGAGCTGGCCGCGTACTTCGTCGCGGAGCTGGGGGGCGGAGAGCCCTGGGAGACCAAGCGCTTCCAGAAGATCGGCGGGCTGCAGGCGCCGGAGCCGTAGGGCAGGCCCGGAGATGACAGCGCGCGCCGCGCGGGGCACCCTGACCGGGGAGGGACGCCGGTGCGGCAACGAGGACTCGATCACCTGAAGGCAGCCGGAGTCGCAGTCACTCTCGCAGCCTCCGCATGCGAACCCGCCGCGGAGATCCCGTTCGAAGCCTACGAGGCTGATGGCTACTCGCTCGTTGCGTACCAGGAGACTGAGGAGTACTCGGCGATCGAAGTGGCCTCGACAGTGATGCTGGTAGTCGACGACACGCCCGTCATCGTCCACAGCAGCCTCACGGCAAGGCAGGACGGAGAGGCTTCGTACTTCGCCGTGGGCACACATCCGGGTGCCCGTCAGCCCGATGGCACCTGGCTCGTCATGCAAGGCTCGCTGCGTTGCAAGGTAGAGTCCGCGTCCGTCACTTGCGTTGGCGCTGACGGCTTCGACCGTCGATACGATGCCGGGGGTACAGCAACCGGTACTCACACTACGCGCGTGCACCGGTTTGACCAGTGAGAGTCCCTACGACCATCGCGCTGGTCATGATGGGGTTGGCCTGTCAGTCCGAGCCGGGTCCAACCGATCCGCCGATCGGCTTCTGCAGCCACGCCATCGTGGATGACGGGACCGACAACGGGCAACTCCTCGAGCTTCAGCAGGTCGTGCTGTTCCCCGGCGGGGGCGGCGCCTGGTTCGTCGAGACGGCCTCGTACGAAACGCCAATCGAACCCGGCTGCGTCGACGCCGACTGCTTCACCACGACCCGCGACATCTACGAGGTGCGCTGGGAGCCGATCGTCGAAGGGTACGCCTTGCGTACACCAGGCCCGGAACCACTATCATGGCGCTGCGCGGTCCAACCTGGTGGCGTCAACGTCGATTGCATCGTCAGCCGCAAGGATGACACCCAGGACACCCGGTACTTCTCATCACGTTTCGGCGGCCGTACCAAGGACGGCCAGCCATGGCGCATGTTCCAGGATCAATGGAAGAACCGCCCCTGCATCCGCTCCGACACCGAACACGAGGCTTTCTACGAGGACTATTGGGCGTCGTGGTAGCGCTCGACCTTCCACGCCCGCGTTCCCGGATCCCCAGCGTCCAAAACTCTCCCCCTCAGCGACGCTCCGACGGCGTGAGAACCACAGCCTGCCGCAGCTCGCCGCGCCGGGTGGCCAGGATCTGGCCGCGCTCGTTGATGGCCACCGCGGCCTCCAGATCCTCGCCCACCAGGGTGCCGATGTCGTAGGCCACGCCGTCGTGCACGAGCATGTCCCCGCTGCCGACGAGCCACCCGGAGCCGTTCACCCGTGAGCCCCACCGGACGGCGAGGGGCGGCAGCACGTGGAAGCTGCCGTCCCGGTCCCACTGGATGGAGCCGGAGAGGCCGGGCTCCACGACCCCGGTCCCGACGATGGGCCAGCCGTCCGGACCGGCCGCGGCGGCACCTGCGCGCGTGCCTCCGCCCTCCAGCAGCAGGACGCCGAGGCCCGGCACCCACCGAGCGGCCTGGGACTGGGTTCCCTCACCGCGCAGGCTCCCGACCACAGAGCCATCATCCAGGAGCGCGTTCGGCGAGAGCGGGAGCTCGACCTGCTCTCCGGGACCGCTCCAGACGACGGGCGGTCCGGTGCCCCAGGTGTGCGCCAGCACATCTCCCGACGCGTTGATGTCCAGGGCCTCCAGGCGCGGCAGGAGCTCCACCGCGCCCGAAGAGAGGTCCAGGCGCAGCGTCTCTCGATGGATGTCGGGGCCCTCGACCCACTCGATGGACCCGATGGCGAGCCCGTCCTCGTTCATGCGCAACAGCTCGAGCGAGGACGCGTGGTCCAGGTCCACGGGCCGCACGACGTGCACGCTCCCATCCGCCTGACGCAGCTCGAAGGAGCGGACGCCGGGCTCGCGGTACAGCCGGATCAGCACGTCGCCGTCCTCGTCCAGGTCGATCGCGTAGGCGTCGACTCCTTCCGGCGAGGCCTCCTGGACGGTCCAGACGTAGCTCTCTGGAGCACTGAGTGGCAGCGCGGGCGTGACGAGCGTGTCGGTGTCGCCGCCTGGCGCAGCAACACAGCCGGCGAGCATCAGGAGCGGGAGTCCGCGGCCCAGAATCGAGATGAACACCGTCACCTCACCCCCCGACCCCCGGCACGGGCAGCCGCCCCGGCAGCGGCGCTGCGAAGATGTCTGGCAGCAGCTCGAAGTTGTGGGCGATGAGGATGCCCACCACGGTCAGGCCGTAGAGCAGGCCGGTGACCAGGATCGGGCCGTCCTTGATGAGGGTCTCGTCGGGAGCGTCGCCCTCGCCGCGCTGATCGACCAGCCAGATGTACCGGAAGATCCCGTACAACACGAAGGGCATGGACAGGACCATCCACGGGGTCGCAGAGCCGATGACGGTGTAGAGCGCGTAGCAGAGCACCACGGCGCCGGTGACGATGGCCTGGAACTGGTCGAGCATCGGCAGGCTGTAGTGCTCGAGGATCTTGCGGGTGCCGCCGCCCTGGCCCAGCTGGACCAGCTCGGCGCGGCGCTTGTGGAAGCCGATGAAGAGCGCCAGGAACGCCGTGCAGAGGAAGAGCCACTCGCTGATCCGCACCTCGATGGCGGCCGCACCGGCGATGACCCGCAGCAGGTAGAAGCTCGACAGCACCATCACGTCGAGGATGACGACGTGCTTGAGCACGAAGCTGTAGAACATCGTGGTCGCGAGGTAGGCGAGGCCGAGCACGAGGAAGACCGGCGAGACATACCAGGCGATGCCCGCGCCGATCAGCAGCACGACGACCATCTCCACCAGGGCCAGCCCCTCGGGCAGCGCCCCCGACGCGATGGGGCGCTTGCTCTTCTTGGGGTGCTTCCGGTCCGCCTCGCGGTCCAGGTAGTCGTTGAGCAGGTAGCCGCTGCTGGCGAGCAGGCTGAACGAGGCCACCGCCAGGACGGCGTCCAGCAGGCGCATGGGGTCGGTCAGGTAGACCGAGGAGAAGACCACCGGCGCCAGGATGAGGACGTTCTTGGCCCACTGCTTCGGCCGCAGCGCCTTGATCGAGGCCCGCGCGATGCTGAACGGGGTGCGCTTCACCGGCGCGGCCGGACCATCCGATGGCTCAGAAGCCTCTTGCAACCTATTCTCCGGGGGGGCTGACAGGACTCACCACGAGCATGCGGTGCTCGCCGGGCTGCAGGACCAGGCTGCTCCTGGAGGCAGGCCGGCCGG
Organism: uncultured Pseudomonadota bacterium; assembly: GCA_937891875.1. GTDB lineage: Bacteria > Myxococcota_A > UBA796 > UBA796 > REDI01. The sequence continues at coordinate 5,007 of CALATR010001103.1, forward strand.
GCACCCGTACCTCGACGATGTGTCGCTCGCCCGCCGTCACATTCACACTTCCGCTCACGAGCGTGCCATCCACGAGTACCTGGACGCCGGGGGGCGTCTCCACCTGCAGGATGGGGGTCGCAGTGCTGACCGCGCCAGCGCTGATCAGCTGCCCGACGACCACGCCCACGACGGTGCCCAGGAAGAGGCCGGCCAGGAAGCCGACCGCGGCGAAGAGCGGAGCGAGCCAGGTGGGCGAGCCCGACGGCCGGGGGCGCGACTGGGGCACGGTGATGGGGCGCAGGGGGGCGGGCTGCTCGGTCGAGACGTCGAGCGGATCCTCCTCGGGCCGGCGGCGCAGCTCGGTCGGGCCGGCCATCGGATCGGGGTCGTCCTCGGGCACCTGGGTGTCGAGCACGTCGTCGACGAGGCTGCCGCGAGACGTCGTGTCGGTCTCGTCGGAGAGGTCGGTGATCTTGCGGACCACCGTCTCCGGCTCCTCCTCGCCCCAGCGGTCCTGCTTGTGGACCATGGTCGCGGTGTCGTCGGTCTTGAGTCCGAACAGCGCGGGATCGGCCTGCTCCTTGTTGCGCACGTCGCGCATGGAGCCCATGCCGATCACCCGGGTCGGCCCGTCGCCCGCGTCGTCGAACTCGAGGTCGAGGTCGTCGTCCACCTCCTCGTCGGGCACGAAGGAGTTGGACGTGCGCCGGCTGCCCGCGTCGTCCCCGCCGTCGGGGAACAGGCCCTTCACGTAGCTGGCGAGGCTGTGGTGGGTGAAGATGAAGCCCGCGTCGTGGAAGAACTTGTCCAGCGCGTCCTTGAAGGCGGTGGCGTTGGGGTAGCGCTCGTTCCGGTCGACCCGCAGGGCCCGGTCGACGATGGTCTCGAGCGTGAACGGCACGCCGGGGTTGACCACGCTGGCCGGCTCGTACTGGCCGGTGCGGATGCGGTCGATGGTCGCGAACTCGGAGTCGGTGCGGAAGGGGTGGGCGCCGGTCAGCATCTCGTACAGCACGACGCCGACGCTGAAGAGATCCGAGCGTTGGTCCAGGTCTTTCGCGCCGGCCGCCTGCTCGGGGCTCATGTAGTCGAACCGACCCTTGACCACGCCGCTGGCGGTCTCGAGCGCCTTGTGGCTGGCCCGGGCGATGCCGAAGTCGGTCAGCTTCACCTCGCCCTGCATCGACAGGAGCACGTTGGGCGGGCTGACGTCGCGGTGGATGATGTTGAGGGGCACGGTGCGCCCGCCGCGCATGACCTGACGGTTGTGCGCGTACTCGAGGCCCTTCAACAGCTCGATGGCGACGAAGACCGTGTGGGGCACGGGCAGCTGGATGTTCTTCTGCCGGCAGCGGCGGAGCACGGCGCCCAGATCAGGGCCGTCGACGAACTCCATCGCGATGTACCAGACCCCGTCGATCTGCCCCAGATCGAGGATCTGCACGATGTTGGCGTGCGACAGCAGCCCCGCGACCTTCGCCTCGTCCACCAGCATGGCGACGTACTCGGCGTTCTGCGAGAGGTGCGGAAGGATGCGCTTGATCGCGAAGGTACGCTGGAAACCGCCGATGCCTTCCAGACGTGCCTTGTAGATCTCCGCCATACCGCCTGTGGCGATACGTTCGAGGATCTGGTACTTCCCGAAGGTCTGGACGGCGGACTTCGCCAATGACACGCACTCCGGCTCGATGACCGACGCACCGCCGAAACCCTCGCACGCCGGCCCGCTGCTGGCAACCGCTCTGCTCACAGCCCTGTGGCTCTTCCTCTCGGTGGGCTCATGGTGGCTGGCCCCCCGTGTTGCCGCTGTGGCCGAGATCGTCGAGGCTCAGCTGGGGCTCGACCGCTCGGTCGGGCCGCGGAAGCCCGAGCCCAAGGAGCAGGGGCGCGACAAGTGAGCTTCTACGGGCTCACGCCGATGGATCTCGTGGTCGCCCTCGCGGTGATCACGTCTGCGGTCACGGATGTGCGCGAGGGGCGCATCTTCAACAGCGTGACCCTGCCCCTGTGGGGCATCGGCGTGATCTACTGGCTGGTCATGGGGCTGTTGGGCGGCCCCGAGCCGTTCTGGACCGGCCTGCTCGGGCTCGCGGTCATGTTCCCGCTGCACTTCCTGTTCTTCGCCATCGGGCTCGACAAGGGCGGCGACGCCAAGCTGATGATCGGCGTGGGCGCGTGCTACGGCTGGTGGCTCGGCCTCGAGGCCAGCGTCTACGCCA
>CALATR010001104.1 GCA_937891875.1 uncultured Pseudomonadota bacterium
AGCTCTGCCTCGTTCTGTGAACAACTTGACCCCATGGGGGGATGCCCGAGCGGCCAAAGGGAGCGGGCTGTAAACCCGCCGGCTTACGCCTACACTGGTTCGAATCCAGTTCCCCCCACTCTTTTCGCACGCGATCCCGAACGGATCGCAAGACGCGGGAATAGCTCAGTTGGAAGAGCATCGGCCTTCCAAGCCGAAGGTCGCGGGTTCGAACCCCGTTTCCCGCTCCACTTGCCCATGTAGCTCAGCGGTAGAGCACCTCCTTGGTAAGGAGGAGGTCACCGGTTCAATTCCGGTCATGGGCTCCACTCACCCACCATCACTCTCGTAGTCATCCGGCACAGGGCGAGACTGCCGCCCAAGGAGACATTCCATGGCCAAGGAGAAGTTCGAGCGGACCAAGCCGCACGTCAACATCGGCACCATCGGCCACGTTGACCACGGCAAGACCACGCTCACCGCCGCCATCACGAAGGTGCTTGCCGAGAAGAACGGCAGCAAGTTCATGGACTACGCCGACATCGACAAGGCGCCGGAAGAGAAGGCCCGCGGCATCACCATCAACACCTCGCACGTCGAGTACGAGACGGACAACCGTCACTATGCTCACGTCGATTGCCCCGGCCACGCCGACTACATCAAGAACATGATCACCGGCGCCGCCCAGATGGACGGCGCGATCCTCGTGGTCTCCGCCGCTGACGGCCCCATGCCCCAGACCCGTGAGCACGTCCTGCTCGCCCGTCAGGTGCAGGTGCCCTACATCGTCGTGTTCCTGAACAAGTGCGACCAGCTCGACGACGAGGAGCTCCTCGAGCTCGTCGAGATGGAGGTCCGCGAGCTGCTGTCCGAGTACGAGTTCCCCGGCGACGATGTCCCCGTGGTCCGCGGCTCCGCGCTCAAGGCCCTCGAGGGCGACAAGAGCGAGATCGGCGAGCCCGCCATCCTCCAGCTCATGGAGGCCGTCGACGAGTCGGTGCCCCTCCCCGAGCGCGCCATCGACAAGCCCTTCCTGATGCCCGTCGAGGACGTGTTCACCATCCAGGGCCGTGGCACCGTCGCCACTGGTCGCGTGGAGCGTGGCATCGTCAAGGTCGGTGATGTCGTCGAGATCGTCGGCATCCGCGACACCGTCAAGTCGACCGTGACCGGCGTCGAGATGTTCCGCAAGCTCCTCGACGAGGGTCGTGCGGGCGAGAACATCGGCGCGCTGCTCCGCGGCGTGAAGCGCGAGGACATCGTCCGCGGCCAGGTCCTGGTGAAGCCGGGCTCCATCAAGCCCCACACCAAGTTCATCGCCGAGGTCTACATCCTCAAGAAGGACGAGGGTGGTCGCCACAAGCCCTTCTTCGCTGGCTACCGTCCCCAGTTCTACTTCCGGACCACGGACGTCACCGGCTCCATCAGCCTGCCCGAGGGCGTGGAGATGGTCATGCCCGGCGACAACATCCAGATGAACGTCGAGCTCATCACCCCGATCGCCATGGAGGAGCAGCTTCGCTTCGCCATCCGTGAGGGTGGTCGCACCGTCGGCGCCGGCGTCGTGGCCAAGATCACCGAGTAATTTCCTCCCGCGCGTCCCCCTCTCGGGGCCGTGGGGCGGGTGGGCCTGGCCTGCCCGCCCCTTGCGCGTATCAGAGGCTTGTGCTAGTTGCGCTGGCGCTCCGAACTGGGGCGCCGGTCGCAGGAGTCCGTCCCCCCATGCGTCACCTACCCTGGGTCATCCTCACGAACGCCATCGCGGCGATCCTCACCATGCTCGTGGTGAGCGCAGCGGTGCACTCGGGGTTCTCTCGCTTCGGGGTCGCGGACTGGCGCATCGCCTCGCTGGTCCCCCTGTCCAGTGTCATCGCATTCCTCTCCGGCGTCGCCGTCTTCGTCGTCATGACCCGCACCCGCAAGGTCATGACGTTCACGGACGAGGTCATCGGAGAGCTCTTCAAGGTGTCCTGGCCGACGCGGGACGAGACGCTCCGTGCGTCCGTCACGGTCGTGGCCACCACGGCGTTCACCGCCGCCCTCCTGGCCGGGTACGACTTCCTCTGGAAGAACGTCGCCGACTGGGTCTTCTTCAACCCGACCATCTCCCGCGCGATCGTCGGATTCTTCACCTGAGTGCACGGGTGCGCCCCCCGCGCCGCCCGGACTCTTTCTTCGCTCGTCTCGTCCCGAGGTCCCCCAGATGGCCATGCGCTGGTACGCCGTGAACACCCTCTCCGGTTCCGAAGAACGGGCCCGGAAGGCGCTCGAGCAGCGCGTCAAGCTCTATGGCTTCGAGGAGCGGGTCAACAACATCCTGGTCCCCTCCGAGACCGTGGTGGACCCCAAGACGAAGCGCAAGATCACCCGGCGTTTCTACCCCGGCTACATGCTCGTCCAGATGGAGCTCGACAACGAGACCTGGCACCTGGTCAGCAACACCCCCAAGATCATCGGGTTCGTCGGCGGCAGCCGCAACCCGCCTCCCGTCCCCGACGAAGAGGTGAAGAAGATCACTCGCATGCTCGACGAGGAAGAGGAGGAGGCACCGCGTCCGGTCCTCGACTTCGAGCTCGGCGAGGAGGTCCGCCTCACCGAGGGGCCCTACGCCTCGATGCGGGGCAACGTCGAGGAGATCAACGAGTCCCGCGGCAAGCTCCGCGTCACCATCAACATCTTCGGTCGCCCGGTGTCTACCGAGCTCGGCTTCCATCAGGTCGAGAAGCTCAGCTAGTCCCGGGTCCACTTGCGGCCTCACCATCTGGGTGAGGCACTCCATCGAGGTTCGTCATGGCCAAGAAGGTCGTCAACGAGATCAAGCTCCAGATTCCCGCGGGTCAGGCGCGTCCTGCTCCCCCCGTCGGTCCGGCGCTCGGTCAGGCCGGCGTGAACATCAAGCAGTTCTGCGATGAGTTCAACGGCCGCACCAAGGAGCAGATGAAGGACCAGCTGATCATCCCGGTGGTCATCTCGGTCTACAACGACCGCTCCTTCACCTTCATCACCAAGACCCCGCCCACCGCGACGCTGCTGTTCAAGGCAGCCGGCCTCAAGGGTGGTTCGGGGGAGCCCAACCGCAACAAGGTGGGCAAGGTGACCATGGCGCAGGTCGAGGACATCGCCAAGACCAAGCTTCCTGATCTCAACTGCACCAGCCTGGAGTCGGCAGTCTCCCAGGTGATGGGCACTGCGCGCTCGTCGGGCATCACCGTCGAGGGCTGAACCAGCGTCCGGGATCTTTGGGGGAGGGACGCCGACACCCGTTCACCCCAGACCCCGACGGGATCCGCGGTTCCGACCAGCGGATCCAAGGAGTGGAGAGCGTGCCGAACTACGGCAAGCGCTTCGCCGCGATGCGCCAGAAGGTTGATTCCGAAAGGCGCTATTCGTTGGAAGAAGCACTTAAACTCGTCAAGGAGACAGCGACCGCCAAGTTCGACGAATCCGTCGACGTCGCTGTGCGCCTTGGGGTCAACCCGCGGCAGGCGGACCAGATGGTCCGTGGCGCCGTGGCGCTTCCCCATGGCACCGGCAAGGCGGTCCGAGTCGTCGTGTTTGCAGAGGGTGACGCCGCACGAGCTGCGGAAGAAGCCGGTGCGGACCACGTCGGCGGGATGGATCTCATCAACAAGATCCAGAAAGAGGGCTGGGTCGACTTCGACAAGGCCATCGCCGTTCGCGCGATGATGGCCAAGGTCGGTCGCATCGGTCGTATCCTGGGTCCCCGCGGCCTCATGCCCAACCCGAAGACCGGCACCGTCGTGGCGCCGGAGTCGGTGGCAGAGGCGGTGCAGGACATCAAGAGCGGCAAGATCGACTTCCGCGTCGAGAAGGCGGGCATCGTCCACGCCTCGGTCGGCAAGGCCAGCATGTCGGAAGAGCAGCTGCGGGACAACGTCCTCGCGCTGGTCGGCACCCTGGTTCGTCTCAAGCCGTCGACTGCGAAGGGCACCTATGTCAAGAGCGTCGCGCTGAGCACCACCATGGGCCCCGGCATCCGTCTCGACCCCAACGACGCGGTCCGTCAGTCCGCCGAGCGACGGTGAGGTGAACGATGAACCGTGAACAGAAGACCGAGTTCGTCGAGCAGGTTCGGGAGCGCTTCAGCAGCGCCCCGCTGGTGATCCTGTCCGACTGGAAGGGCTCCACCGTGGCTGAGATGGACGCGATTCGTCGCGCCTGCGAGCCCGCCGGGGTGCACTTCCAGGTGGTCAAGAACACCCTGTGCCGCCGGGCCGTCGCCGGGACCGACATGGAGGGGCTCTCCGAGCACTTCCGTGGCAACATCGGCGTGTTCTTCGCGGGCGATGACCCCATCGCCGCTGCGAAGCTGTACCGCGACCAGAAGAAGGCAAACGACAAGCTCATCTGCCGCGCTGGCTTCTTCGAGGGAGACATCCTCGACGAGAAGGGCGTGGACGCGGTGGCCGATCTGCCGTCCCGCGAGGAGCTCCTGTCGACCTTCCTTCGCACCCTGCAGGAGGGGCCGCGTCAGGTCCTGGGCGTGCTCCAGGGTCCCGCGCGAGACCTGCTCTACCTGCTCAAGAACTACGAATCCAAGCTCGAGGGGACGGGCTGACTCCAGCCCGTCTCGCAACTCAAAGGCAGTCGCCGACTGCCGGCACCCCACATCCAGCCGCTGCGAATCAACCCCGCCTTCGAGGCACCTCTCCGCAGCAGCGCAACTTCCCTTCGGAGGAATCCCATGTCCGTCACCCAGGATCAGGTTGTCGACTACATCAAGAACCTCAAGCTGTCCGAGGTCAAGGGCCTCATCAGCATCCTCGAGGACGAGCTCGGCGTGACCGCCAGCGCGCCCGTCATGGCCATGGCGGCCGGCCCCGGTGGCGCCGCTGAGGCCGCCGAGGAGCAGACCGAGTTCGATGTCGTCATGACCTCGTTCGGCGACAAGAAGATCGGCGTCATCAAGGCGGTCCGCGGCCTCACCGGCCTCGGCCTCAAGGAGGCCAAGGCCATGGTCGAGGAGGTCCCCTCCAAGATCAAGGAGGGCGTCTCCAAGGAGGACGCCGAGGCCGCCAAGGCCGAGCTCGAGGCTGCTGGGGCGTCCGTCGAGATCAAGTGATCTCGACCACTCTCCACCTTCTCGACCAGACCCCGGCATTGACCCGGCCGTCGCCGGGGTCTACAATTCGCCAACCTGGCGATACCCCTTCCCCGTTCAGGGGGAGGGGATCCGGCCGGAGCCTTGGGCGGAGCCTGACCGCACCAGCATGCTGATTTCCTGGACGCACCAGTCCAGCGTGAGCCCATCCCGGGCACACGCCGAGTGCCGACCCGCCCCGTTGCGGGTCGGCCCTTCGTGCTTGGGAAGCCCACCTGCCATGTCGCCGCTCGACGTGGCACTCACAAACCCGTCGACGCCCGCGTCGACGGTGGCGTCGGTGGCCCTGGTCGTGGCCTGACGCCCTCGGACAGCCCCCGCTGTCCCCCCCACGTGGCCTCACGTGGTTCCGCATTCCCCTTGTGGGTCCGCATCTTTCGAGGAGACACCTGATGTCCCAGCTCCTGGCGAACAACTACCGGTTCCGCCCCTCCTTTGCCCGGACCAAGAGCGTCCTCGACGTCCACAACCTCATCGAGATCCAGAAGACGTCGTACGACGCCTTCCTCCAGCCCGAGACGCCCCCCGAGGAGCGCGAGGACACCGGCCTGCAGGCTGTCTTCAAGGGCGTGTTCCCGATCGAGGATTTCTCCGGCCGTGCCTCGCTCCAGTTCGTCGCCTACGAGCTCGAGCAGCCGAAGTACGACGTCGACGAGTGCCGCGAGCGCGGCATGACCTACTCGGCGCCCATCAAGGTGACCGTGCGCCTGGTCGTGTGGGACGTGGACAGCGAGTCCGGCTCCCGCACCGTCTCGAACATCAAGGAGCAGCCGGTCTACTTCGGCGAGATCCCGCTGATGACCGAGAACGGCACGTTCATCGTCAACGGCACCGAGCGAGTCGTCGTCTCCCAGCTGCACCGCAGTCCGGGCATCTTCTTCGACAGCCAGCGCTCCAAGACCGGTGGTTCGAAGCTGATCTTCAGCGCGCGGATCATCCCGAACCGCGGCTCCTGGATCGACTTCGAGTTCGACAGCAAGGACATCCTCTACGTGCGCATCGATCGCCGCCGCAAGCTGCCGGCGACCGTGCTGTTGCGCGCCCTGGGCTACGACA
>CALATR010001105.1 GCA_937891875.1 uncultured Pseudomonadota bacterium
GGCCTCGTCGAGCCACAGCTCCCCGCCCGTCGCCGGCACCTTCAGCACCACCCCAGGCAGTCCGGCGTCAGGCACCTGACGCGGCACCCAGGCGTGGGCGATCCCGCCGTCGGCCACCAGGCGCACGTGCACCGCATCCTCTCCCGGAGGCACCAGGGGCACCTCGCGCTCCAGCCGATCGAGCAGCCGATCCGCCAGGTACTGAGCACCCAATCGGCTGTAGTGCACCCCGTCCTGCAGGCGCATCCGCCCGCGCCGACCGTCGTAGGCGACCTCCGCCTGGTACGCGCCGGCGTGGTCGGACACGAGGTCCCAGGTGCCGATGTAGCGAGCGCCGCCCTCCGCGGCGGCCTTGGCGGTGACGGTGTTCATGCGCTCCATGCGCCCGGAGAACCCCGCGTCGCGCATGACCGGCATGCCCAGGAAGACCGGCGTCGCACCCGCCTCGCGGATCTGCGCGATCAACCCCGCCAGTCGCTCGCTGTAGGCCGCATCCCAGGCGTCCTGACCAAAAGGAACGCGCTTGCCGCCCACGGTGATGGGCTGGGCGTCGTTGCCACCCAGCTGGATGACGACCACGTCGGGCTTGTGGGTCGACAGGATGTCCGCGACCGCCTTGGGCCAGTCGAAGACGTCCTGGCGCACCAGCCCCGTGCCCAGCTTGCCCAGCCGATGGACCGAGACCCCGGGATACTCCGCCTCCAAGCGTCGCTCCAGCTCGACACCCAGGTAGTACTGCATCGACGAGGCGCCGATCAGCGCCACCCGCTTCACCTGCGGACTGCGCGGATCTGCCGGCCCGACCCAGCGCGCCCCCGGGGGCAGGTCCGTGTCGACCGCGTCGGTGTCCTGCGACTCGGCCAGGCTCGCGATCGGCTCCACGTCAGGGTCGATCACCGGGTCCGGCCGGGCGAGCACCGGGGCGGTGTGCTGCAGCGGCGCGACCCAGCCATCGACCAGCGCCCGCGCAGAAGCCACGCCCGTCTGCTCGGCCGCCGTGTTCAGCCCACCCGCGACCGCCATCCAGGCATCCTGGGCGAACAAGCCCTCCTTGCCGCCGACCCAGCCCTCCAGGTCCCGGGCACCCCACAGCGCCCCGAGGCCGATGACACAGGCTGACGCCAGGATCACGATCCACGGCGCGGTCGTGGTCTCGGGGGTGGGGTCGACGGGGCGGTACCGGTTGGCGACTTTGGACACGCGCCCCGGTAACACCTCGTGCTGCACGGGGTCAGCGTCGTGGGCCCGAACCGCGCGACCGCCCCTCCCGCCTCATCGGCACGGAAGCTGCACACCGACCCCGCGGGAGCACACCCGGAGGTACTCGATGCACGCCCGTCCCCTTCTCGCCGCCGCCATCCTGCTGTCCGCCTGTGGCGCCGAGCCCCGCGAGGTGACCGCCGCCGATCCCGAGGTCGCGCGGGTCGCGGCGGAGAACAACGCCTTCACCCTGGACCTGCACAAGGCGCTCGCAGCCGAGGGCGGCAACCTCTTCCACTCCCCGTTCTCCGCCAACGCCGCCCTGTCCATGACCTGGGCCGGCGCCCGCGGCACGACCGCCGACGAGATGGCCGACGTGCTCCACATGGAGGCCGACGCCCCGCACCACGGGCCCCTCGGCGGGCTCATCCGCGACCTCAACGGCGAGCACCGCCGGGCCTACACCCTGGACGTCGCCAACCGCATCTGGGGCCACGACAGCTACACCTGGTCCTCCGAGTTCCAGGCGATCAATGCCGACTCCTACGACGCCCCCATGGTGATCACCGACATCAAGGGCAACCCCGAGGCCACCCGTACGGAGATCAACAGCTGGGTCGCGGACGTCACCCACGACAAGATCCCAGAGCTCCTGGCCGCGGGCCTGATCGACGGCAGCACGGCCATGGTCCTGGTCAACGCCATCTACTTCAAGGCCGACTGGGCCCAGGCCTTCGAGGAGAAGGACACCTACGCCGCCCCGTTCTACCGTCTGGACGGCTCGTCGGTGGACGTCGACACCATGCACGGCGAGATGGAGGTCGCGATCGCGTCCGGCGAGGGCTTCTCCGCCGCTGGGCTGCCCTACGGCGAGGACGCCGAGGTGCGCATGTGGGTCCTGCTCCCCGACGAGGACTCGGACCTGCCCAGCCTCGAGGCCTCCCTCGACGCCGCCTCCCTCGACGCCGCGCTCAACGGTGCCGGCATCCGTGAGGAGGTCCAGGTCGCCCTGCCCAAGCTCGAGCTGCGCACCCAGGTGAACCTGAACCAGCCCCTCGCCGACCTGGGCATGCCGTCCGCGTTCGACCCGATCGAGGCGGACTTCAGCGGCATGATCGAGGGTGCTCCCGCAGGCGGCTCCGACCTCTTCATCGGTGACGTCGTGCACGAGGCCTACGTCAAGATCGACGAGCGCGGCACCGAGGCGGCCGCCGCCACCGCGGTCATCATGAACGACACAGCCTTCGAGGAGCCCCAGGTCTTCACCATCGACCGCCCCTTCCTCTTCCTCGTCCGCGACGAGCTCTCCGGCGCGATCCTCTTCATGGGTCGCATCGAGGACCCCTCGACCGCCTCCGCCCAGTGATCGGCGAACACACTCACCTTCCCACCGCATCCTGGAGCTTGTCATGACCCGCCTTCCCCTGCTCGCCGGCGCGCTGTTGCTCACCGCCTGTGGCGCCGAGCCCCGCGCCGTCACCGCAGACGATCCCGACGTGGCGCGGATCGCCCTCGAGAACAACGCCTTCACCCTGGACATGCACCAGCAGCTGTCCGCGGACGGCGGCAACGTCTTCCACTCGCCCTTCTCGATGAACGCGGCCCTGTCGATGACCTACGCCGGCGCCCAGGGCACCACCGCGTCCGAGATGGCGCAGGTGCTGCACATCGAGGCCGACGCCCCCCACCACGAGCCCCTCGGCGCCCTCATCCGCGACCTCGACGGCGCCCGCCGCCGGGCCTACTCGCTGGATGTCGCCAACCGGATCTGGGGCCAGGACAGCATGGCCTGGAACGCCGACTTCCTCGCGCTCAACGAGGATGCGTACGGCGCCCCCACCGTGATGACCGACTTCGCCGCCGATCCCGAGGGTGCCCGCGAGGAGATCAACGGCTGGGTCAAGGACACGACCCACGACAAGATCCCCGAGCTCCTGCCGCCCGGCATCGTGAACACCGACACCGTGATGGTGCTGGCCAACGCGGTCTACTTCAAGGCGGACTGGGCTGAGGCCTTCGACAAGGCGGACACCTCCGCCGACCCCTTCCACCGCGCCGACGAGAGCGTCGTGGACGTCGACACCATGCACGGGACCCTGGACATCACCCTGGGAACCGGCGAGGGCTTCGTCGCCGCCGGCCTGCCCTACGGCGAGGACGCCGAGGTGCGCATGTGGGTCGTGCTCCCCAACGAGGACACCGACCTGGTCACCGTCGAGTCCTCGCTGACCGCCGAGTCCCTGGACATCGCGCTCGACGACGCCGTGCCCATGGAGGCGAACGTCGCGCTGCCCAAGCTGGAGCTGCGGACCAAGGCCCGGCTGAAGGACGCGCTGACCGACCTGGGCATGCCCACCGCGTTCTCCGACCAGGCCGACTTCGGCGCCATGCTCGAGGGCTCCCCCCAGGGTCCGACCGGCATCAAGATCGACGAGGTCGTGCACGAGGCGTACGTCAAGATCGACGAAGAAGGCACCGAAGCGGCCGCTGCCACCGCGGTCGTCATGGGCCGGCTGTCGGCGGACCCCGAGCCCTACGCCTTCACCGTCGACCGGCCCTACCTCTTCCTCATCCGCGACGAGCTGACCGGCACCGTGCTCTTCATCGGCCGGGTCGCCGATCCGTCGACGGCGAGCGCCGAGTAGCTGCCAGGCTCGTCCCCCTCAGAACTGGAAGTACAGGAAGGGCGCGATGTCGTCGGGCTGCAGCACCAGCAGCACCAGCGCGAGCCCGACCCAGACGACCGGGCGGAGGGGGAAGGGGATGCGCTCGTGGGCGGCGATGAACCAGCGGCGCCAGTGGTGGCCCCAGAAGTTCATCGCCAGGCCCAGGCCGACGATGGGCAGGATCAGCCACTCGACGCCGACGCCGGCGAGCTGGCCGGTCCAGAGCACCGACAGCATCCCGCTGGCGAACGTGCCGGCGACATCGAGATCGGACGTCTTGAAGATGATCCGGGCGAACACGACCAGGTGGAAGGTCCAGGCCCAGGAGAGGGCCACCCACCACCAGGGCATGGCGACGGACTTGGGGTCGATCCCGCGCCTTCTCCGCCGATCCTGCACGATCTTGTACGCGACCAGACCGCCGCCGTGGATGGCGCCCCAGATGACGAACTTCCAGTGGGCGCCGTGCCAGAACCCGGCGACCACCAGGGTGATCATCAGGTTCAGGTAGACCCGCAGCGGCGACCGCCTGCCTCCGCCCAGCGGGAAGTAGATGTAGTCGCGCAGCCAGTTGCCGAAGGTCATGTGCCAGCGACGCCAGAACTCCGCGAGGGAGAGCGAGCTGTAGGGCCGGTTGAAGTTCTCGGGGATCTCGAAGCCGAGCAGCAGGCCGAGACCGCGGGCGAGGTCGGTGTAGCCGGAGAAGTCGAAGTAGATCGTGATGGTGTACGCATACGCTGCGACCAGCAGATCGAAGCTGCCGTAGTTCTCGGGGGCGAGGAAGGCGTCGTCGACGAGGTGGGTCTGCAGGAAGGTCGCGAGCACCACCTTCTTGAGCACCCCGCTGGCGAGCAGCGAGATGGCGCGGGAGAGGTCGGGGACCCGCTTCGGCGGTGGCGCCTCGATCTGGGGCAGCAGGTCGGTCGAGCGACAGATCGGCCCGATGAGCAGCTGCGGGAAGAAGCTGACGAACAGCAGGTAGTCGAAGACGTTCTTCGCGCGGTGGGCGTAGCCGCGGTGCACATCGGCGATGTAGGCGATGTTCTGGAAGGTGTAGAAGCTGATGCCCAGGGGAAGCAGCACCTCGAGCACGGGCAGGTGCACCGACAGTCCCAGCGCCGCGGCCAGCCCGTCGAGGTTCTCCAGGAAGAACCCGGCATACTTGAAGTAGCCGAGGAAGAGTACGTTCGCGATGACCCCGACGGCGGTGATGCGCCCCCGGGCAGGCCCCTGCGCCCGGGCGATGAGCTCGCCGAAGACGTAGTTGACGAGCGACGAGCCCGCGAGGAGCAGCGCCAGGGTCGGGCTCCAGCCCGCGTAGAAGACGTAGCTGGCGAGGAGCAGGATCCCGTTGCGCAGCACACGGTGTCCACGCGCCACCCAGGCCAGGGCGAGCACGGGGAGGAAGAAGGCGATGAAGGGGAGAGACGGGAAGGGCACGCGGCGGGGTCGCTCACAGGGAGGCTATCGTTGTACCGCAAACCCCCCTCCGGTACCTCCTCGACCGGGAGAGACGCCATGCCCGCCTCGATGTTCGACGAAACCGAGCTGCACGACCTCCGCCAGGCCTTCGCCCTCTTCGACAAGGACGGCGACGGCGGCATCACCCAGCAAGAGATGGCCGCGGTCATGGCCGGGTTCGGCCAGGAGCTGGACCCCTCGGTGCTCGCGCCGCTCTTCCGCGGCGCCGACGACAACCGCGACGGACGCCTGCAGTGGGAGGAGTTCGTCAACCTGGTCCAGCGCCTCGACACCGAGGACGAGGGCGAGCGCGCCCTGCACCGCAGCCTGGTGATCTTCCTGGAGATCCTCGGGAGATAGCCAGGACTGGAGTGTTCGGACGGATGTGCCGACAGGCAGACCAGGCCCCGCGCGCCCGACGTGGCGGGGTCCCTGGAGCCTGCCATGCGCGCATCCCTCGTCTCGGTCCTGGTCCTCGCCGGCTGCATGGAGATCGGCGTTCGCCCGGTCGGCGGGGATCCGTCCGGCACGGAAGGCGACACCGGCGAGGGCGGCCACCAGGGCAACCCGACGACCGAGACGTGCAACGGCCTCGACGACGACCTGGACGGCGAGATCGACGAGGGCTTCCCCGACGTGGACGGCGACGGCATCGCCGACTGCCGCGACGAGGACTGCGAGGTCGCGTCCGTCGATCCCTCCGGCACCGACCGGGACCTGGGCTGCATCGACTGGACCTCCGAGGTCGAGGATCCCTGGGATCTCCTGGTCGAGTGGCACTGGTCGGGCGATCCGAGCGTCTCCATGCCCGCAGTCGCCAACCTCACCGACGACGACGGGGACGGCGACATCGACGCCCTGGACGTGCCCGACGTGGCCCTGGTCTCCTACGCCAACGGGGACATCGTCGCCCTGTCCGGCGACGCGGGCGTCGAGCTGTGGCGGGCCCCCGGCTTTCGGCCGGACTCCGGCGTCGCCATCGCCGACGTCGACGTCGACGGGCGCCCCGAGGTCATCGGCATCACCCGCGACAACCGCGTGCGCGCCCTGCGCGCCGACGGCACCGAGCTGTGGACCAGCGCCGAGAGCTTCAGCCTGCTCTACCCGATCCCCACGGTCGCCGATCTGGACGGGGACGGCCTGCCCGAGGTGATCGGCGACGCCGCCGTGCTCAACGGGGCCGACGGCTCGACCTACGCCCGCCTCGACCTCGACCGCACCGGCCCCTGGCGCGCCCCGGTCGTCACCGACCTCGACGGGGACGGCCTGTCCGAGATCCTGCTTGCAAACGACGTCTTCGACCACGAAGGCAAGCTGTTGTGGTCCCTGCGCCCCGCACCCGAGACGCTCGCGTCCTTCGCCGCGATCGTGCAGGCCGACGACGACCCCATGGCCGAGATCGCCTGGGCCGTCGGACCCGATCTCGTCATCACCGACCACGACGGCACCGAGCGCGCCCGCGCCCCGCTCTCCCGCCGCGCTCGCCCCGGCCCGCCCTGTGCCGGCGACATCGACGGAGACGGCAAGCCCGAGGTGATCGTGCCCGCGTCCGACCGCCTGACCGCGTTCGAGGTGGACGGCACCGAGCTGTGGTCGGTGGCGATCAGCGACAGCTCCGGCGCTGCGGGCTGCATCGTCTTCGACATGGACGGCGACGCCGTCTACGAGGTCATCTACGCCGACATGCGCGACCTGCGCGTCTTCGACGGGGCGACCGGCGCCATCCGCTACGAGAACGGAGAGCACGGCTCGGTCACCTACTTCGAGACCCCGGTGGTGGCGGACATCGACGCCGACGGCAGCGCCGA
>CALATR010001106.1 GCA_937891875.1 uncultured Pseudomonadota bacterium
GATTGGCCACTTGGTTATTGGCGTGGCGACGAGCGGCGCGAGGATCGGCGCCGTCGCGAGCCAGGCCAAGGCCACCTTCTCCGGCGGCTCGGTCACCAACCAGCTGGGCCTGCTGGGCACGTTCGCGGGCGACGTCACCGGGGACGGCGTGGACGACCTGGTGATCGGCGGATCCGACGCCAGGAACGCCGATGACTTCGCGGCGGTCGTGCTCGCGGGGGGCAGCTCCCTGCGCGGCGATCTGGGCCCGGACGACGCCGTGCTCTCCTTCACCGGCGTCGTGGCTCGCAGCGGCGGCGACGTGCACGGCGGACTCGACCTGAACGGCGACGGCCGCGCCGAGCTCATCCACGGCGACATCGGCCACGACGACCGCGCCGGGCGCATCGCGGTCGTGCTCGGTGGAACGACCGGCACCGTCGATGCCCCCGACGCCGACCGCGCCTGGACCGGCTCGGTGCGCCAGGATCACGCCGGCGCCTCCCTGGGGGGCGCGGACCTCGACGGCGACGGCTACGACGACCTGCTCGCCGCGGCGTGGGGCGACGACACCGAGGCCACGAACGGCGGCGCCCTGCACCTGATCTTCGGCGGCTCGACCCTGGCGTCCGACGGCACCGCCGGCTCCAGGGCCCGCGCCCGCCTGCTCGGCGACCTCGACGGCATGCGGCTCGGCGAGGGAGCGGCCGCCCGGGTCGCCGACTTCGACGACGACGGCAACCTCGACCTGCTGATCGGCGCGCCGGTCATGGACCGGGCCTTCATCTGGCTCGACGCGGGCTCGCTCTCCGGCTCGAACCTCGCCGCCAACGCCGATCATGTACTGACCGGCCCCGGAGCGCCAGACAGCTTCGGCATGGGCCTGGCTGCGGCCGACGTCGACGGAGACGGCATTCCCGAGGCCATCGTGGGTGCCCCCGACGACATGACCGCCGTCACCAGCCTGTCCACCGACCCGGGCGAGGTCTGGATCTACGACCTCGACGGCGCTCCCAGGGCCCTGCCCACCGGCGCGGCGCGCGCGGTCATCCGGGGTGCGGACGCCGGCGACGCGGTCGGCCAGACCCTGCTGGGCTTCGACCTCGACGGAGACGGCGTCGACGACCTGCTCATCGGCGCGACTGGCGATGCGTCCGGCGCGGGCGCGGTCCACCGGATCGACTTCTGATCCGACTGTCGCGCTTTTCCGCGGCCCCGCCCCCGCTCCACTGCGGCGATCCCGCCCAGCACGGCATCCTCCACCCCGGCCCACGCCTTGCTACGTTCGAGGGGAGAGGAGGTCTGATGACCCGCACCCTGCTGATCCTGCTCGCACTCGGCGCCACCGCCTGCGATCTCGTCATCCCCGACGGGGGTGTCGACTGCACCGCGATGGCCGCGTCCAGCGTGCAGGTGACCCTGGCCGATCCCGACGGACGTGCTGTCACCGACGCGGTCGTCCAGTTCGAGCACGACGGTGAGGTCCGCGACTGCGAGGGCACGGGCCAGGACTGGGTCTGCGGCTGGGAGATCGAGGGCGAGCTGACCATCACCGTCTCCGCCGACGGATTCCAGGGCCAGAGCCACGTGGTCGACGTGCCCGCCGACGCGTGCCACGTGCAGACCCAGTTCCTCGACCTGACGCTGGAGCCCATCGACTGCCCGCCCATCCAGGTCTGGGGCGTCGAGGTCACGACCGTGAGCGCCGCCGGCGAGGTCATCCCGGCGCAGGTCGAGTGGATGGTCTACGGCGAGGACTGGACCAACCCCGAGCCGTGCGAGGACTGGGGCGACGGCATGTACGCGTGCGCGCCCGGCACCGGCGGCGAGGTCGAGATCTGGGCGAGCAACCGGGAACATGGCAGCTTCTACACGGTCGTGGACGTGCCCATGGGCGAGTGCGGACCCATCACCCAGCAGCTGACCGCCGTGGTCGACCGGGATCCGAACAACTGAGCCGCCCAAAAGGGTGGTCCAGGTGACGGCCGGGTGACCTCACGGCGAGGTCGCTGTCAGGATGCGGAGCGGCCGTTTGTGTCGGCGGGTGCGCGGGTTACGTCGTACGGCCGTGAGGCCGCCAGGCCGATGATGCCGACCATCACGGTCTCATCAGCCCCATTTCCCCCACCAGCACGCCGTCTGCGCGCCCCTGGGGAGCGGCCCGACACCCCCGCCCGGAGCGACCATGGCCACCCGTACCAAGCCCCCCTGGCTCAAGGTCCGCATGCCCGGCTCGCCGCGCTACCGCCAGATCAAGGAGCGCGCCCGGACCCTGCGCCTCGCCACCGTCTGCGAGGAGGCCCGCTGCCCCAACATCGGCGAGTGCTGGGAGGACGGCACCGCCACCTTCATGGTCATGGGCGAGACCTGCACCCGCGGCTGCCACTTCTGTGCCGTCTCCACCGCCGCTCGGCCCGCGCCCCTCGACCCGATGGAGCCCTACAACGTCGCCCAGGCCATCCAGGAGATGGACCTCGACTACGTCGTCATCACCAGCGTGGACCGCGATGACGTCGAGGACGGGGGCGCCGCCCACTTCGCCTCCTGCATCGAGCAGGTGCGCGCCCACAGCAGCAAGACCATGGTCGAGGTGCTGACCGGCGACTTCCAGGGCAACGTCGGCCACCTGCTCAAGGTCGTCATGGCCGAGCCGGACGTCTTCGCCCACAACGTCGAGACCGTCGAGCGCCTCTCGCCGAAGGTCCGCGACCCCCGCGCCAGCTACCGCCAGTCGCTGGAGGTCCTCGCCAACGTCAAGGCCATCGACCCCGACCGGTTCACCAAGTCCTCGCTCATGGTGGGCATCGGCGAGACCGAGGCCGAGATCATCCAGAGCATGCGGGATCTGCGCGAGGTCGACGTCGACTTCCTGACCATCGGCCAGTACCTCAAGCCCGGCAAGCACGAGCGCTTCCTGGACATCGAGGAGTGGGTCACCCCGGAGCAGTTCCAGGCCTACGAGCGCATCGGCCTGGAGATGGGCTTCAAGTACGTCGCGAGCGGCCCGCTGGTCCGGTCCAGCTACAAGGCCGGCGAGTTCTTCATCCGCCGCTACCTCGAGCGGCAGCGCGAGTCCGCGTCCTGACCCCCCGCCTCGGAGCGCGCATGGCGACGATGTCCCTGGCAGCCGGCCTGGCCCGGCTCTTCGCTGATGCCCTGCAAGACGAACGCACCGTCGTGCTCGGCGACCACGTGGCCCGCCTCGGCGGCTTCGGCGGCGTGTTCGCCGGTCTCGCCGACACCCACCAGGGTCGCGTGCTGGACCTGCCCATCTCCGATCGCGCCACCCTCGGTGCGGCGCTGGGCATGGCGCTGGCCGGACAGCGCGTCGTGGTGGAGCTCGCCGACAGCGGCCGGGTCTGGGCCAGCCTGGAGGTCCTCGCCGAGGCCGCCGCCATCGCCCGCAAGGGTGAGTTCCCCGTCCGCCTGGCCGTGCGCGTGCCCGCCGGAGGCCAGGCCGGTCCGGTCCTCGACCGTCCCGCCGCCGAGGCCCTGGCCGCCATCGACGGACTCACGGTCGTCTGCCCGGCCACCGCCGCCGACACCCTGGGCGCCTGGAACGCCGCCCTGTCCGCCCGCGGACCGGTGGTCGTGCTCGAGCCGCGCACCCTGCTCACCCGTCGCGCAGATGGACCGTCCAACGTCCGCTTCGGCTCGGCCCGCGCCGTGCGCTCCGGACGCGACGTGCTGCTGGTCAGCTGGGGGTCGGGCGTGTCCCGCGCGGTCGAGGCCGCCGACGCCCTGCACGACGAGGCCATCGAGGCCGGCGTGCTCGACCTGCTGACCCTGTCCCCCCTGGACGCCGACGCCCTCGGTGCCGAACTGCGCGCCTGCGGCCGCATGGTGCTGGTCGAGGCTCCCGAGGGTGGACTCACCGACCGCGTCCTGCACACCGCCCTGCAGGAGGCCTTCCTGCACCTGGAGGCGCCGCTGGCCACCGCCCCGGCTTCCGTCCAGGCCATCACCGCCGCTGCCACCCGCACGGTCCTGTACTGATCCCCGCGCCCCCGGCGCATCGTCTTGCCTGCGGAGCAGCCCCCGCAGTTTCCCGGAGTTCCCCCCATGGCGTTCGTGTTCGAGCTTCCCGAGATCGGCGAAGGTGTCGTCGAGGGCGAGATCGTGGCCTGGAAGGTCCAGGTCGGCCAGTCCGTCCGCCGCGACGAGCCCTTCTGCGAGGTCATGACCGACAAGGCCACCGTCGAGATCTCCTCGCCGGTGAGCGGCACGGTCACGAAGCTGTGCGGTGAGCCCGGCGACATCATCAAGGTGCACGAGGCCCTGGCGGAGATCGACGAGAGTGGCGCTCCCGCGCCCGCC
>CALATR010001107.1 GCA_937891875.1 uncultured Pseudomonadota bacterium
AGGACGAGCCCCCCGACGACCGCCGCAGTGCCGAGCCCGATCACGACCCCGGTCCCGCCACCCGCGACCTTGAATTCCCACCCAGCCATGGCGACCTCCCGAGTCCCGGCAATGAAGGTAGCCGAGACAAGGGCGGTCCGTCCTGGGTTCCTACTTGTTCGCCGGCACGTAGATGGCGCCGCCCTCGGCCTTGAACGCGCGCGACTGCTCGGCCATGCCGGCCTGGACCGCGTCCTCCTCGCCCATGCCGTGGGAACGGGCGTACTCCCTTACTTCCTGCGTGATCTTCATCGAGCAGAAGCGCGGGCCGCACATGCTGCAGAAGTGCGCGGTCTTGGCGGCGGGCGCGGGCAGGGTCTCGTCGTGGTACCTGCGCGCGGTCCCGGGGTCGAGGGCCAGGTTGAACTGGTCCTCCCAGCGGAACTCGAAGCGCGCCTTGGACAGCGCGTCGTCCCAGGCCTGGGCGCGGGGGTGCTGCTTGGCGACGTCGGCCGCGTGGGCAGCGATGCGGTAGGCGATGAGGCCCTGCTTGACGTCGTCCTTGTCCGGCAGGCCCAGGTGCTCCTTGGGCGTGACGTAGCAGAGCATCGCGCAGCCGTGCTGGGCGATGAGCGCCGCGCCGATGGAGCTGGCGATGTGGTCGTAGCCGGGGCTGACGTCGATCACGAGGGGCCCGAGGGTGTAGAAGGGCGCCTCGTGGCAGATCTCCTGCTGCAGGTCGACGTTCTCCTTGACCAGGTGCAGCGGCACGTGGCCGGGGCCCTCGATCATGGTCTGCACGTCGTGCTCCCAGGCGACCGTGGTCAGCTCGCCCAGGGTGCGGAGCTCGGACAGCTGGGCCTCGTCGTTGGCGTCGGCGATGCAGCCGGGGCGCAGGCCATCGCCGAGGCTGAAGGTGATGTCGTAGCGGCGGAGCAGCTTGCACAGGCGCTCGAAGTCCGTGTAGAGGAACGACTCCTTGTGGTGGTGCAAGCACCACTTTGCCATGATGCTGCCGCCGCGGCTGACGATGCCGGTGATGCGCCTGGCGGTCAGCGGCACGTAGGGCAGGAGCACGCCGGCGTGGATGGTCATGTAGTCGACGCCCTGCTCGGCCTGCTCCTCGACGACCTCGCAGAAGAGGTCCATGTTGAGGTCCTCGACCTTGCCCTTCACCCGCTCCAGGCACTCGTAGATGGGCACCGTGCCGATGGGCACCGGGCTGTTGCGCAGGATCCACTCGCGGGTCTCGCGGATGCGCTTGCCGGTGGACAGGTCCATCACGGTGTCCGCACCCCACTGCACGGCCCAGCGCAGCTTCTCGACCTCCTCCTCGAGCGAGGAGTGCACGGCGGAGTTGCCGATGTTGGCGTTGACCTTCACCCCGAAGGCCTTGCCGATGATCATCGGCTCCAGCTCGACATGGCGGCGGTTGGCCGGGATGACCGCGCGACCGGCGGCGACCTCCGCGCGCACGACCTCGGGGTCGAAGCCCTCGCGGGTGGCGATGAAGGCCATCTCCTCGGTGACGAGGCCCATGCGGGCGGCCTCGAGCTGGGTCGACCAGGACTCCCCGCGGGCGAGGCGGGCGCCCTGCCAGGGGCCGCGCTTGTCGGGCAGACCGACGGTGGGATCGTGGCCTTGCGGGCCGGACGTGTCGTACAGGCGGAAGGTCTCGCCGGTGGTGAGGGGGACCTCGCGGAAGGGCACGCCGAGCGGCCCCTCCAGGATCTTGCGGGCAACGCCGCCGTTGATGGACGGATCGGTAGCTTCCATCTCGCTTTCCTCCGCCGGTCTGAACCGGATCAGGTTCTGCGGTGTGATCTCAGACCGGCTCTCCAGCGACTTCCGGAGGCGGCCACCCGCAGCGAGGCCGGGAGCATAGCGCGAGGCGCGGGGCGAGCTAGCGTACGGGGCCGGCCACCGCGGTCGCCGCATCGCCGATGAACACGTCCTGGACGAAGCCGTAGCCGGCGACGACCAGCAGTACTGCGATGACGGCGAGCTGCACGTAGCGCTGGCGGTCGAGGTCCATGCCCTTGCGGAGCACGTCGCCGAGCAGGTTGCCCAGCGGCAGGGTCAAGGCGAAGAGCAGGCCGTAGAGCCAGGTGCCGTCCGCCGCGCCGCCGGACCAGCCGTAGCCGAGGATGCGGGCGAAGTGCAGGCACAGGGCCACCACCCCGACGGTGCCGATGTAGGCGGAGTCGACGAGCCCGCGGGCGATGAGCCACGGAGCCAGGACCAGGCCTCCCCCACCGGTGGTCGCCGAGACCGTGCCGAGCAGAATCCCGACCGGGGCGCCGGCCCAGCCGGGCACGCGGAACGGCTCCTTGCGGAAGGTCCGCACGACCGCGAGGCTGCCCATCATCAGCATCAGCGAGAAGATCAGCCACTCGGGCAGCCAGGCGACCAGCACACCCGCGACAATGGCGGCAGGCACGGCCCCGACGATGACCGGCAGCGCCGAGCGCCAGTCGAGCTTCGTCCGGTACATCCAGACCCGGTGCAGGTTGCCGATGACGAGGCCCATGGCGGACGCCGACAGGGCGGTCACCGGATCGAGCACGACCGACAGCACCGCCACCATCACCAGCCCGCCGCCGAGCCCGGCCACGGTGGTGATCACCCCGCCCAGCACGCCCAGGACGAGCACGAGCACGATGGTCATGGCGCCTCCTCACCCGACCTCGTCAGGCCGTCAGGCGACCCGGTCGGGACATGGAGAGCGTAGGCGGCGGGGTGCCATTGCGCCCATGGAATGTTCGAGGGTGGGGGATAGCTGATGGCTATGTGTAGCCTCGGGGGCGGAGCGGAGGTCCCAGTGGCGTCGCGTAGCTACGAGCAGGGGATGCCTCCGCTCGGTCTCCAGTCTCCAGTCTCCAGTCTCCAGTCCGAGTGCAGGTCGGCGCCACGGGCGACGATGTGCACGCCATGTAGACCGTGACTGCGTGCGTCGAAGCTGGACAGTCCGGCACTGCATCAGGGGCGTACAGGCCCTGCGCGGAGCTGCACATCTTGCCGTCCGCACCCGCGACGCAACTCGCCGCTGCCGTCGTTGGGGGACTGGAGACTGGGGACTGGAGACTGGAGACCGGCCCGCCACTCCCCTGCCCGAAGCCACGCGACGTCACGCCAGACCCCGCCTCTCCACTCCCCCGCTCGAAGCGACGCGACGTCACGCGAGGACGCCTCTCCACTCCCCAGCTCGAAACTGCGCGACGTCACGCCAGACCTCGCCCCGCCACTCCCCTGCCTGAAGCCACGCGACCTGCGTCAGCCCTGGACACCCGCTCCAGCTACCGCTCGAACTGGATGACCAGCGAGTCGATGGTCGGCGGGTGCTCGGGCAGGTTGACCGGGACGGCGGTGATCATGAGCCAGGAGCGCTCGGGGGAGCTGGCGGATGCGCTGACGGATGCGGTGTGGCCGTCGGACTCGGCGAGGGCGTGGGCGCGGGAGACGCGCCAGGTGTGGTCGAGGCCGAGCTGCTCCAGGGGGAGCGCCTGGTCGATGGACACCCGCCGGCCGGGACGCAGGGTGAGCGGGACGGAGTGCAGCGCCCGGTAGGGACGGCCGTCGCGCACCCACGTGGCGACGAGCTCGACGTCCATGGCGGGTCCAGCGACCAGCTCGAAGCCGGTGCCCGGTCCGAAGAGCGTGCGCAGGGTGTCGGGGTTGGCGGGCGCGCCGTGCGGCAGGGTCGGGGCGACAGCGTCGATGCGTGCGATGACGGCATCGGGGAGCTGCGCCTGCGGCTCGGTCGGTCGCGGCGCATCCGCGCTCCCCGCCACCAGCGCCATCGCAATGGCGGTGATGAGGGTGATTGCGGACACGAGGTCCTCCTGGGGGGGATGGGGGGAGGGACGGATCGGGAGGGGGCTGGCGTGAGGGGGGAGGAGCAGTTTCGAGTCTCGAGTTGCGAGTTTCGAGTTTCGAGCTGGGGAGTTGCGGGGCGGGGGCTGGCGCAGGTCGCGTGGCTTCGGGCGGGGGAGTGGC
>CALATR010001108.1 GCA_937891875.1 uncultured Pseudomonadota bacterium
ACCCGCCACTCCCCCGCTCGCAGCAACGCGACGCCCGCCAGAGCACCTCGCCCTCCACGCCACTCCCCGACTACCGGACCCGCTCCATCTCCACCCGCCCCGGCGCGCCCTTCGCCTCGACGAAGCCGTGCCCGACGTACACCTCGGGGGTGCGGGTCGCGAGCACCACCCGGCGCACCTTTCGCACCGCCGGGTGGGCGAGCAGGAGGTTCATCAGGGCGCGGCCGATCCCCTCACGGCGGCGATCCTCGCGCACGCACACGTCGCCGATCCAGGCGTAGCGGATGCCATCGCTGACCGCGCGGGCGGTGCCGCACAGGCCGTGCGCGTCCTCGGCGCCGACCCAGGCCGGGCTGGACAGCTGGGTGGCGGCGATCTCGGCGTCGGTGCGCTCGGTGCTCCAGTAGGTGCCGCGCAGCAGGGCGACGGCGCCGTCGACGTCGGCCTCGTCGAGGTGGCAGCGCAGGCGTACACCGGCCGGCCCGCGCAGGAAGGGCAGGTCGAGGGGCTCGGGGGAGGCGGCCAGCATCGCGGCGATGAGAGCGGCGTCGCCGGGCTCGCCGCGGTGCCACAGGGCGGTGGCGATGCGCTCGCGGTCGGCGAGGGGCTTGTGCTGACCCAGGCTGTGCTTGCCGACGATCCTCCCGCGCAGCCGCAGCACGGCAAGCCCGCGCACGGCTCCGCGATACATCCGCTCGTCCGCGGTGATCGGTCGGTAGCCGCCCTCGGGCTGCAGGCGCTCCATCAGGGCCTGCAGTGCTGCGGCCTTGCGGATCGGGTCGTGCTCCTCCTCGAGCACGCCGTGCACCTGGGCGCTGCGGAACCACGTGGTCGCCGGACACGCGCGCTCGGGGTGGGTGGCGTAGCTGGGCACCCGTCCCAGGTCCTCCACCACGCTCGCGACGACCGGTCGGCCGACGAGCTCGAGCTTCTCGCCCTTCGGTGCGCTGTGGAACCACAAGGCCCCGTCGTGCACCACGTGGTGGAGCGCCCGGATCACCGGTTCGCCCGCCGCGGTGGTGCCCGCGAGGTGGACATGGGAGGCGCGGGCCAGGAGTCGCCAGGCCAGGACCTCGTCGAGCTGTTTCTCTGCACGTCGCATGGACCCGGAATACGTGGCGACCGGATGGTCCGGACCGGCCAGTTTCGACGTTCCTGGCCATCCGGTTTCGAGCCCTCCGGGAGGTCCCGCTGACTCGCTCGCCCTACCAGCCCCACCCGGAGCCCCGCGCGGACGAGCCGATGTTCCTGGCGTTGGCCCGGGTGATCTCGGAGGACATCCGCGCGGGACGGCTGCCTGCGGGCGCCCGGCTGCCCGGCTCGCGGGCGCTGGCGGACCGGCTGGGGGTCAACCGCAGCACGGTCGTCGCGGCGCTCCAGGAGCTGTCCGCCCAGGGCTGGATCCAGACCCGGCCGGGTGCGGGGACCTACGTCGCGGACGGCCTGCCCCGCGGGGTCGGCACCAGCCGCGCGCGCCGGGATCCCGAGCGGATCGGCTTCCCCCTGGGACCAGCGCCGGTCGTCGATCTGGAGCGACCGCCCCACCGTGGCGCCCTGGTCCTGCTCGGCGGCCACCCCGAGCTCGCCGACTGGCCTACCGACGCCCTCGCCCGCGCCTACCGACGGGCCCTGCAGCGCCGCGGGGAGCGCCTGCTCGACTACGGCTCGCCCTGGGGGGAGCCCCGCCTGCGGGAGTCGCTGGCCGCGATGCTCGGCGAGCGGCGCGGGGTCGTGGTCGACGCCGACGATGTGCTGATCACCCGCGGATCCCAGATGGCCCTGGACCTCGCCGCGCGGGCGCTGCTGCGCCCCGGAGACGTCGTCGCGGTCGAGGCGCTCGGCTACCGCCCGGCCTGGCGCGCCCTCGCCGGTGCCGGGGGCCGGGTGATGCCGGTCGACGTCGACGAGGGCGGGATCGACGTGGATGCGCTGGCCCGCCTGTGCCGGGTCGAGCCCGTGCGCGCGGTCTACCTGACCCCCCACCACCAGTACCCGACCGGGGCGGTGCTCGACGCGGGTCGCCGCCTCGCCCTGCTCCAGCTTGCCCGGGAGCACGGCTTCGCCATCCTCGAGGACGACTACGACAACGAGTTCCACTTCGAGGGCAGACCGGTGCCGCCGCTCGCCTCCCTCGACGATCACGGCCACGTGCTCTACATCGGCACCCTCTCCAAGGCCCTCGCCCCGGGCCTGCGCCTCGGCTTCTGCGTCGGCCCCCGCCCGCTGCTGCGCCACCTGCTCGCCGTGCGGGTGCGCACCGATCGCCAGGGAGATCGGGTGCTGGAGACGGCGCTGGCCGAGCTGATGGAGGACGGGGTGCTGGCCCGACACATCCGCCGCCGCCACCGCCTCTACGCCGCCCGCCGTGCCGCCCTGGTCGCTGCCCTGCGCGAGCACCTGGACCACCTCGTCGTCCTCGCTCCCCCGGCCGGTGGGCTGGCCCTGTGGTGTCCGCTGCGGGTCGACGTGGACGTGGACGCCTGGATCGCGGCGGCCCGGCAGCGTGCGGTCTGGATCAGCGGTGGCTCTCGCTACGCGGTGGACGGTCGCCCGGTGGCGGCGCTGCGGATCGGGTTCGCGCGGTGTCCGGTCGAGCGGGCGGACGAGGCGGCGAGGATCCTGGCGGAGACGTGTCCGTTGGCGCGTGCGTAGCTGCGCGCAGGTCGCCTTGCTGCGGGCAGGGGGCGGGCCTGCCAGGTCTCGCGAGGAGTCGCGTTGCTGCGAGCGAAGGAGTGGCGGGGCGCGGTGGTCCCGCGTGAAGTCGCGTTGCTGCGAGCAGGGGAGTGGCGGGGCAGTCTCCAGTCTCCAGTCTCCAGCTTCGGCCGGCCAGGGAGTGGTCTGGCTGCAGAGCGGTGGTCGCAGTCCCACCACCGCTGGGATTTGTAGGAGCTGGTGCTCGTGCGCGGTGGCTCCGATCAAAGGCTGCACCGTGCCGTACGGGGTTGATCCGCTGCCATTGGACTGGAGACTGGCGACTGGAGACTGGAGACCGAGCAGAGGCATCCCC
>CALATR010001109.1 GCA_937891875.1 uncultured Pseudomonadota bacterium
CCCCCGCCGCGACCCGACCCACCGTCTCCCGCGCGCTCGCCCGTCCGCCCCCCGCCCAGGCGCGCAGGCCGTACTTGGCGTCGTAGGTGAAGTCCGCGTGGGACGGGCGGTAGCGGTCCTTGAACGGCGCGTAGGCGCGCGGATCGGCGTCGGTGTTGCGCACGAGCATCGCGATCGACGTCCCCAGCGTGCGGCCCTCGAACAGGCCCGACAGCACCTCTACCCGGTCGGCCTCCTTGCGCTGGGTCGTCAGCGACGACTGACCCGGACGGCGCCGATCCAGCTCGGCCTGCACCGCGGCCAGATCGAGCGCGAGGCCGGGCGGGCAGCCCTCGATCACGCAGCCGACGCCCCCACCGTGGCTCTCGCCGAAGGTGGTGACCCGGAACAGGCGTCCGATCTGACTTCCCACGCATCCCTCCTGCCGGCGCTGACGCACGCTCGTCACCGAGCCTACCCACCCCGGACGCGACGACCACGTTAGCGGGCCGACCATGAACCTGGATCATGACACCCTGGCTGCACTCGACTGGCCCGTGGTGGTCGAGGCGCTCGCCGAGGGCGCCCGGACCGCCATGGGCAAGGCTGCCGTGCGCGCGCTGCAGCCCCTCCCCGACGCCGCCGCCGTGCGCGCGTGCCACGACGTCACCGACGAGTTGCTCACCCTGCGCGAGCTCGGCGAGGACGTGCCCATCGGCGGCGTGTCCGACGTGGCCGAGCTGGTGCGCGGCGCCGCCAAGGCCCGGGTGCTCGAGGGTCCCGAGCTGCGCCTCGTCGGCAACCCCCTCGGCGCACTCCGCGAGCTGGCCTGGTTCCTGGTGCGCCACGCCGAGGACACCCCCCGGCTGTGGGCCATCGGCGAGCACATCCTGGTCGACGACGTGCTCGCCGACGAGCTGCTCGTGGCCTTCGAGAACACCGGCGAGCTCTCCGCCCGCACCTACCCCGAGCTGGGCGAGCTCCGTCAGCGCATCGCCGACCTGCACAGCGCCATCCGCGAGACCCTGGGCCGCCTGCTCAAGTCCGACGACATGCAGGATCTCCTGCAGGACACCTTCGTCACCCAGCGAAACGACCGCTACGTCCTGCCCATCAAGGCCCACGCCAAGCGCTGGGACCTGGGCATCGTGCACGGCACCTCCGGCTCCGGCCAGACCGCCTACATCGAGCCCGCCGAGGTCGTCAGCCTCAACAACCGGCTCCGCATCGCCGAGGGCGAGCTCAAGGCCGCCGAGCGCCGGATCCTCACCCGCCTGTCTGCCGAGGTTGGCCGGGAAGCGCCTCAGATCCTCGATGATCTGCAGGCTGCCACGGTCCTCGACGTGCACGTCGCCCGCCGGGCCCTCGCCGAGCGGCTGGAGATGACCCGTCCCCAGGTCGGCGATCAGGGTGCCATCGAGCTGGTCGCCGCGCGCCACCCGGTGCTCGCCCTGCGCGGGGTCAAGGTCATCGGCAACGACCTCGGGGTCAGCGCCGCGACCCCCGCGCTGGTCCTCTCCGGACCCAACGCCGGCGGCAAGACCGTCAGCCTCAAGACCGTCGGCCTGTGCGCCCTGCTGGTCCGCATCGGCTGCTTCGTGCCCGCCGAGGAGGGCTCCCGGGTCGACCTCTTCCACACCGTGCTCGCCGCGATCGGCGACGCCCAGTCGGTGGAGGGCGACCTCTCCAGCTTCTCCGGCCACCTGCTCGTGCTGTCCGAGATGTACGAGCGCGCCGCGCCGGGCGCCCTGTTGCTCCTCGACGAGATCGCCAGCGGCACCGATCCCGCGGAGGGCGCGCCGCTCGCCCAGGCCGTGCTCGAGCGCATGCTGGAGCAGGGCCCGCGCCTGGTCATCACCACCCACTTCGCCAGGTTGAAGCTGCTTCCTGCCGCAGATGGACGCTTCGCCTCCGCCGCGGTCGAGTACGCCGAGGGCCGCCCCACCTACCGGGTCGTCGCCGGCGCCCTGGGCCAGTCCCACGCGCTCTCGATCGCCAAGGAGATGGGCCTGTCCGACCAGGTCCTGGACCGGGCCCGCGCGCTGATGGCCGACGGCGAGGCCGGCCTGGCCGAGACGCTCGCTGGACTCGACGAGGCGACCCGCGCCGCCGAGGCCGCCCGCCGGGAGGCCGAGGCCGCGCGCAAGGCCCTCGAGGCGCGCGAGGCCGAGGTCAAGAAGCGCGAGGAGGCCCTGCGCACCCGGGTCAAGCAGCTCGAGGACCAGGCCGCCGCCGGCTTCCGTGAGCGGGTCGCCAAGGCGGAGAAGGCCATCGCCGCGGTCGTCGCCGATCTGCAGCAGGGTCCGAGCCACAAGAAGGTCGCCGCAGCCAAGGCCACCGTCGGCGCGCTCCGCGGGGTCGTGCCCGAGGTCGAGGACGAGGAGGCGCCCGAGGGTCCGCGCGAGCTCCAGGTCGGCGATCCGGTGCGCCTGCGCGGGATGGGCAGCCACGGCGAGGTGGTCGGCATCTCCGGAGACCAGCTCCAGGTGCGCACCGGTGCGGTCACCCTGCGGGTCGAGCGCAGCCAGGTGGAGCGCATGCAGCCGGAGGCCACGCCGCAGCACGCGCGAAAGATCCGGAAGAAGGTGCATCAGCGCCAGGTGAAGACCGCAGCGCCCACGGTCACGCCCCTCGACGAGGCCCTGCGCATGCCCGGCAACACGGTCGACCTGCGCGGTCAGCGCGTCGAGGAGGGGCTGGACGCGGTGGAGGCCTTCCTGGACCAGGCGCTCATGCGCGGGCACGACACGATCTTCGTCCTGCACGGTCACGGCACCGGCGCGATGAAGCAGGCCGTGCGCCAGATGCTCGGCCGCAGCGCACGGGTCTCCACCTGGGCGCCCGCCAACGCCGATCAGGGCGGGGACGCCTACACGGTCGCCCGCGTCGCGCGCTGACCCTCGCGCGAGTACATTCCGGGCATGCCCACCTGGCTGCCAGCGACCGTCGTCGAGCACCGCCCGTGGACCGCGGGCCTCTTCACCCTGGTCCTAGACCGCGACGTGCCCTTCGAGGCCGGTCAGTTCCTCACCCTGACCCGCGACCCCGACGGCGACCGCCACACCCGCCGCGCCTACTCGGTCGCCTCCGCCCCCGGCGAGCCGCTCGAGTTCTACATCGTCGAGGTGGAGGAGGGTGCGGTCAGCCCCGGCCTCGGCGAGCTCCGCCCCGGCGACACCGTCTACGTCTCCGACAAGGGCAAGGGGCTGTTCACCCTGGCCGAGGTCCCCGAAGGCGCGACCGATCTGTGGATGGTCGCGACCGGCACCGGACTCGCGCCGTTCCGCTCGATGCTCCGCGACGGGGCACGCCTGCGCAACGCCGCCGACGGCACCCCCGAGGCGCTCGAGCGCGACTCCCACGTCCTACGCCGGTTCGAGCGGATCTTCCTCGTCTATGGCGCACGCCACAGCGACCAGCTCGGCTACGTGCACGAGCTGTCCGCCCTCGCCTCCTGCTGCCCCGGCCGGCTCACCCTGCTGCCCCTGGTCAGCCGAGAAGATCCCGGCCCTGACGCCCTCGGCGGGCGCGTGACCGACCGCCTGCGCGACGGCAGCCTGGAAGCCACCGCCGGAGCGACCATCGAGCCCGGCCGGAGCCACGTGCTGCTCTGCGGCAACCCCGCGATGATCAAGGAGATGCAGGCGATGCTCGAGGAGCGGGGCATGGTGCGCCACACCCGGCGCGCACCCGGGCACCTCAGCTACGAGAAGTACTGGTAGGACCTTCGCCTTGGGCCCGGTAGCCGCTGGGTGACGTTCCGAACGCGGACCGGAAGGCGCGGCTGAAGTGGGCGGCGTCGTTGAAGCCCCAGCGGAAGGCGATCTGCGAGACCGGCGTGTCACGCTCCAGCAGCAGATCCCGGCGACAGCGATCCAGGCGCCGCTCCCACAGGGTCCGGGCCCCGCTGCGCCCGGCGTCGGCGAAGGCCCGGTCGAGGGTGCGACGGGACACACCGATCGCGTCGGCCACCGCATCGAGCGAGAGACCGGGATCGGCGAGGTGGGCGTCCATGTACGCCTCGGCCCGGCTCACGAGGCGCTCCGCCTGCACCGAGGCGCCGCCCAGCTGTCCGCCGAGCGCCGCCGAGAGCAGGTCCACCGCCCCGGCGAGGGCGACGCGCTCCTCCGCCGGTCCCAGCTGGCCGGGCAGGCTCGCCAGGGTGCGCAGGTGCGACAGCAGGATGGCCCCGCAGCCCACCGTGCTGTCGAACGTGCGGCGCACCTGGTCGCGGCGGTGGCGCAGGGCCGGCATGACCAGGTCGGTAGGCACGAGCCAGGTCAGCTTCTCGAGCCGCTCGGTGACCTCGAAGCCCAGGGGTCGGGTCGTGTCCCACAGGGTGAACTGACCGGCCTGCAGGTGGGTGTCGCCGTCGGGGTGGCACAGGCGCTCACGGCCGCGCAGGACGAAGAGGATCCCGGTCTGGGCGGCCTGGGTCCGGGCGAGCTCGGGGCGCCCGCGCCGACCGCGGCAGGGGTCGGACTCGCAGGCGATGAGCTCCGTGGTGCCGACCTCGCGGCTGCGCACCCGTCCCACGAAGGCGCCCGGCGACGCGGCGGGCATGTCCCAGGCGTGGTGGGTCGCGCGGACGGCGTCCCGCCACGCCTCGTATTGTCGGCTGGCGGGAACGATGTCGGTGGTCAGCGCGGAGGCGTGCATCCTTCAGATTGTACCCCGACGTCGGCACATCGAGTGGGAATCACGCCAGCGCGGGTTGCTCCGCCGCGGTGGCCTCGGCGGCGGCGGCCTGATCAGCGAAGTACTTCCAGTCGAGCATCATGATGATGTTGTTGTCGCCGTCCACGAACGCGACCGGCCCGTGGTTGGTGAACAGCAGCTCGCTGTCCTCGAGGAAGGTCGTCGACTCGTGGTAGACGCCGAGCGGCTCGTAGCCGTAGTCCCCGGCGACGGCCTTGCCCGCCCGGTAGTCCATGACGCCCGAGAGCATCAGGTACTCGCCGGCGCCGTGGTGGAAGTGCGGCGGGAAGCCCGAGCCCTTCGCACACTTGAAGATGACGGTCCAATCTCCGGTCTCGGCGCTGGTGCGCAGGACCTTGTAGTGGATGCCGGCTCCGAACTCGATCCAGGGGAGCTTGCTGGTCTGACGGAGGATGTCGGGGGGGTTCTCGGCGTTCATGACGGCTCCTGGGGTCACGGGTTCCCAGGGAGCGTAGGGGCGGAACGGCCGGTACAGCTTGTCTTTGCGCGCCCCGATCCTTGACCGAGCGCGCCGAGGCTCAGGACCCGTCGGCCAGCAGGGCGTCCACGGTCTTCTGATCCGCGCCCGGGAAGGGGTAGCGGCTGAAGTCCTCCGGGCTGACCCAGGCCAGGGCGTGCACCCGGTCCGTACGCGGGCAGCCCGAGAGGCTGACCTTGTAGCAGAGCAACACCAGGTCGTAGCCGTCGTAGGTGTGCTCGATCTCCAGCACCCGGTCGCCGACCGTCGCGGCCACGCCCAGCCGGTCGCGCAAGGATCGGACAAGGGCCTGCACGTCCGACTCCCCCTCACGGACCCGGCCGCCGGGAAACTCCCAGTGAAGCGGCAGAGTCGCGGTGGGAAGACGCTGGGTGATCAGGTAGCGCCCCTCTTCTGCGATCTCCGCGCTCACAACACGGATGCGCGGTCGTTCGGATCGGGCCATGCAGCCTCCGGATGGCCACCGCCTCGTAACCTGGCGCGTCGGTTATCGGGCACGCCCCCGTCCGGAGCATCCACGTGGACCTCGCCGATCTCGCGTCCCTGCAGCCCCAGCACCTCCGCGCGCTCGTGCCGGCCTACCTCGCCAGCTACATCGAGGACGCGGACCTGCGTGAGCGCAACCTGGAGCGGATCACTTCCCGGGTGCGCGCCTGGTCCGACGAGACCTGCGAGGAGCTGCTCCGGCGCCTGCAGGAGCTCGGCTCGAGCGAGCGGCTGTACGACCCGCACCCCGAGGCCCGCGGGCTGTCCCGCGACTGGATGCGCGACGTCGTGGAAGACGTACAGATCGAGGGACTGGAGCACGTGCGCGACGTGCCCGGCCCGGTCATCGTCATCGCCAACCACCTGTCCTACGTCGACAGCACCGCGGTCGACTGCGCGCTGGTGTGGTCCGGCGCCGAGGACGTGGCCAACAGTCTCGTCTCCATCGCCGGCCCGAAGGTCTACCAGGACACCTTCCGCCGCATCGCGACCAGCTGCATCGCCACCCTGCCGGTCCCCCAGTCCGCCTCGGTCGCGACGGACGAAGCCGCGGTCTCGATGCGCGAGGTCGCCCGCCGAGCCATCCGCTCGATCCGGGCCGCGCACGCGCTCGTGCTCGCCGGGCGCCGCCTGCTGATCTTCGCGGAGGGCTCGCGGAGCCGTACCGGGCACCTCGGCCCCTTTCTCTCCGGTGTCCACCGCTACCTCGGTGTAGACGGCGCATTCGTTGTGCCACTCGCGATCGTCGGCACCCAGCACCTCATGCCCGTGGGACAGGATCGACTCCGCCCGGGTAGGCTAGCGCTGACCTTCGGAACGCCGATTGCGGTCGGCGGGCAACCCAAGGACGCCCTCGAGGCGGCCCATGGAGCGCTCGCGTCCCTGCTCCCGCCCGATCAAAGGCCTCAATGATCGCCACGCTCGAGTCAGGATCCCAGCAGCCCCCCGCGCCGAAGCGCTGTTCGCACCGGTGCGCGGTCACGGCGGAGGCCACCGGTGAGTGAGTCCTGCTGCGAAAACCCGCAGCTGCAGTGGGAGAGCCGGCGCATCGTGGACCGGTTCGCGGACGTCCTGGCCTGCGCCAACTGCCGACGGACCCACAAGGTCGAAGACTGGGCGATCAGCCTGCCCCTGCCCATGCCGGAGCAGTGCGTGAACTGTGGCGGCGACATGCGGGTCGACACCAGCCGCAGCCGCCACGGTCTGCCCGAGCGGGTGAGCGCCTGCGCCTCCTGCGGGCTGTCCGGCAAGGCCACCCGCAAGCTGCACCGCAAGCTCGCCCGGCTGCACCCGTCCGGCGAGTACCTCCAGGCCGCCGAGGCCGCGTCGGACGGAGGGCGCACGGTGCTCGCGTTCAAGCTCGCCACGGCGCACCTGGCCTACGTCGAGGACCACCCCCGGGCGCGGATCCTGCGCATTCGAGGCCTGGAAGCGCTGGGTCTGGTCGACGGGGCCCTGGCCGAGGCGTGGCAGTGGTTCGACGAGGGCGCGCCCAGCGACGTGCTCGGTATCATCGCCGGGCTCGAGGCCGCCCGGGGCAACCTGGAAGGCACGGTCGAGGCGCTCGAGCGCGGCCTGCAGATCGACCCGCAGAACATCGACATGTGGACCGACTACGCGGAGATCCAGGCCCACCTGGACGACCGCGAGGGGGCGCTCGTGTCCGCCGGCTACGGCCTCGGCGACCCGGACCTGAAGCAGCGCTGCCTGGAGGTGGTCGCCACCATCGGCGAGCGATTCTACGCGGAGGACCGCCTGGAAGCGGCGCTGGAAGCCGTGAATCGTGCGGGCAAGGCCAAGCAGGAGAGCGTGTCCGTGTCCTGGCTGACCGCCCGGATCGCCGCGCGTCTCAAGCAGTGGGAGGAGTCCCAGGCCTGGCTCGAGGTGACGCTCAAGCTGGACCCGCAGCACGTGTACGCACGACAGGCGCTCGAGCGCATCAAGCCGCGGGAGTCGAAGCGCGGCGGAGGCTGGTTCGGCTGGCTGGGCGGCACCGGGCGCGACGGTGAGGACTGAGCTCCGCCTCTTCCGCGCCCACGGGCTCGGCAACGACTACCTGGTGCTGGAGGCCGGCGGGCCGCTGAACGCGGAGCTCGTGCGGCAGATCTGCGATCGCCACACCGGTGTCGGCAGCGACGGCATCCTGGAGCCGCGAGACCTGCCCGAGGCGCACTTCGGGGTCACGATCTGGAACCCCGACGGCTCCATCGCGGAGAAGTCGGGGAACGGACTGCGGATTTTCGCCTGGTGGCTCCACCATGAGCAGGGCGCGCCGATGGCGTTCACCGTGTCGACCGGCACCGACGTGGTCGCTTGCGAGGTCGACGGGGATCAGGTGCGCATCGAGATGGGCACCGCGACCCAGGAGCCCGGCGCGCTGCCGCTGGACTCGCCGACCCCCTGGACCCAGCACCCGTTGACCCTGGGCGAGCACACG
Source organism: uncultured Pseudomonadota bacterium (assembly GCA_937891875.1). Classification (GTDB taxonomy): domain Bacteria; phylum Myxococcota_A; class UBA796; order UBA796; genus REDI01. The sequence continues at coordinate 8,100 of CALATR010001109.1, forward strand.
GTCCGGGTGACCGCGGTCAGCATGGGCAACCCCCACGCGGTGGTCTTCGTCGACGAGCCTGACCTGGACACGGTCCCCTGGCGCGCGTGGGGCGAGGCGCTGGAGACCCACCCGAGCTTTCCGAACCGCACCAACGTGCAGGTTGCCCACGTGGACGGGGAGGGGCGCCTGGAGCTGCGGATCTGGGAGCGCGGCGCGGGCCCCACCCTGGCGTCTGGGAGCAGCTCCTGCGCCACCGTCGTCGCCGCGGTCATCACCGGCCGGCTGGACCCGGGTCGCCACGTGGCCCACATGCCCGGCGGCACCCTGGTGGTCACGGTCGGCCCCAGCCTGGACGTGGTGCTGGAGGGCCCGGTCGAACCCATCTGCCGGGCGACCGTCGCACCGTCCTGGCTCGCCGCGAGGTAGCCTCCCAGGGTGACCCTCCTCCTGCTCTCGCTACTCGCCCAGGCCGATCCGGCGCGCCCCCTCGCGCGCACGGACGAGGCGCTGACCGAGCGCACCTGGTGGACGGTGGAGGACGTCGACACCGGCCCGGCCCGCCCCCAGTGGCGCAACCGCCGCGGCGCCTGGCAGTGCTGGACCTTTCCCGACGGCGTGGCCGCCAGGTGCATCCAGCGAGAAGGCAAGCAGATCCTGATGGATCGACGCTTCGACGCCGCGGGTGTGCCGCTCACCACCCTGGTCTGGGAGGGCGGCGAGCCTCACCACGTCACGGTCCATGGGCCGACCCCGCTTCTGGTCCCGCTGCAGGACAGCACCACGTCCGTGCTGGGCAGCCTGCAGCTTCGCGGACCGGGTGCGGTCACGGTCGATCCCAACGGCCGCGCCTCCTGGACCACCGAGCACGGCACCCTCTCCGCCGAGCTCGCCGCCAAGGGCGATCCCTTCGCCTCGGGCTTCATCGACCTCCTCCGCGCCGAGTGCGCCTGCGTCATCGAGGATCGCGCCTCCACCTGGCTGCAGGACCGGCCGGCCGTGCGCTACCGGGTGCGGGTGCCCGATCCCGACGCCCCGTCCCTCACCGAGCTGTGGCTCGTGCCCGACGGGGAACGGACCGTGGTGATCCGCTTCGCAACCGACGCGGCCGGCCCCCTCGCCGAGCTGCAGGCTCGTCTGGACCACGGCCGCGCCTGGGTCTCCCTCGCCGAGCCGGCGCCGCCCCAGGAGGCCCCGTGATCATCCACGACGCGCGCAACCCCATCGCGGTCCAGAACCGGGAGCGCCTCGAGGACCAGCTGAAGGGCTTCGTGCCTGAGGGCGTCGTGGTCGTGATCGGCGGGGACGGCTTCCTGCTCCACACGATGAACGAGCTGGGCTACGCGCACACCTTCCTCGGCCTCAACGCCGGCCGCGTCGGCTTCCTGCTCAATGACGTCGAGGACTGGGCCCGCGCTGCCGACCGCCTGCGTCGCGCCGACTGGAGCGAGCACCGCTTCCCGCTCCTGCGCGCGGACTGTGTCGACGTCGACGGCAACCACTTCAGCACCAAGGCGGTCAACGACGTCTACCTGGAGCGCGCCAGCGGCCAGACCGCCCGCCTGGAGCTGGTGGTCGACGGGAGCCAGGTGGTCGAGACCCTCGTCAGCGACGGGATCATCATCAGCACCGCCCTGGGCAGCACCGCCTACAACTTCTCCGCCGGTGGACCCGCGTGCCACCCCAGCCTGCGCGTGCTGGCCGTGACCCCGATCTGTCCGCATCTACCCCGACTCTCGCCGTTCGCGCTCCCCGAGCGCTCCCGCATCGACGTCCGGGTCCAGCACCCCGATCGCCGCCCCGTGCGCGCGGTCGCAGACGGCCGCTACGTCGCCCGCGTCGAGATCGTCAGCATCGGCGTCGACCGCGACGAGCTCCGCCTGGCCTACCTGGACGGCCACGACTTCACGACGCGGATGGTGCGGAAGATCCTGCACCCGTAGGGGGGTCACCCCTCCTCGTCCGCCTCTCCCTCACCCTGCCCCGGCGCCCGCCCTGTGATCCGCCAGCCCGCGGCCCAGGCGAGGGGCAGCAGGAGCGCGCCGACGATCGTGATGGTCGACAGGCCGACCACGACCAGCATGCCCAGGGAGCGGATCCCGCGCGAGCTGGCCAGGAGCAGGGCGGCGAAGCTGGCGACGGTGGTGCCGGTGCTGACGATGGCCGCCACGCCGGTGGTGCGCCAGGCGCGCCGCACGCCGCCCGGGCCCTCCTCCCGCAGTCGATGGAGCAGGTGGATGACCACGTCCACGCCGATGCCGAGCAGGATGGGCACGCCGATCACGTTGACGATCGAGAGCTTCACGCCCAGCGCCTGCAGCGCCACGCCGGCCCACACGATGCCCGCCAGCAGGGTGCCGATCGCACCGAGGGTGAACAGCGGCTTCTTCAGGTCGATCGCCGTCAACAGCGCGACCAGGAGCAGCGCCAGCGCCCCGACGATGGGCATGTCCCGGCTGGTCGTCTTGTAGGCGAGGCCCTGGATGGCCATCGGCCCCGCGACCGGGTGGTCCCCCGCCGCAGCCTGCAGGTCCTGGTAGAACGCGAGCGCGTTGCGCATGTCCCAGACGTTGCCCTTGGGGAACACCAGCAGGCGGGACTCGTCCGTGCCGCCGCCCGCCAGCTCCAGCAGGCCGGGAGGCAGATCGCCCGCCGCGATCGGCCCCAGCTCGATCTCCCGCAGGGGCATGAGCGCCTCCACGATGGGCCGCGCCGGGCTCGCGTGCACGTAGCGGATGTTCGGGCTCCTCACGACCTGGGCGAGCTTGCGCAGGGCGTCCAGTCGCGCCTGGGAGTCCGACGGAATGAGGTTCTCGACCGACACGATCTGGCCGGCAAAGGGCATGTCCCCGGCATCGCGCCTGGCGATCAGGTCCTGCTGCCCCTGCTTGAGGGACTTCACGTCCGGGTAGGTGACGACCAGCGGCGAGAAGCTGGACTCGGCCAGCTCGCGCTCGACCTGGGTCAGCTCCTCGTAGCCGGCGCCCTCGGCCCGCATGCTGGACAGGTCGTAGTCGAAGGACAGCCGCGGCAGGGCGACCGCTCCGGCGATCCCGGTGGCGATGACCGCGATCATCAGGCCGGTCGGGGCGAGGCGGTAGGTGCTCGACGAGGTGGCATCGTCGGGGATCTGGGCGCCGGGCAGGGGCTTGCCGCCGCGCTTGGGCTCGACGATGGCGATGAGGGCAGGCAGCAGGACCAGCATGACGCCGAGGCAGGCGAGCAGGCCGAAGGCGAGCATGACGCCGATCTGCGAGAAGCCCTGGAAGGTGGCGGCGACCAGCGCGAGGAAGCCCGCCGCGGAGGTGAGGCCCGCGGTCACGCACGGCGGTCCGGACAGCTCCCAGGCCCGGGCCAGGGCGTCCTCCAGCGACGCCCCCCGGGCGCGGATCTCCCGGTAGCGACCGAACAGGTGCACCGCGAAGTCGATGCCCAGGCCGATGAGGATGGGCACGCCGGCGCCGGTGAACGTGTTGAGGTGTCCGACCAGCAGGGCCATGAGGCCGAGCGTCCAGACGTTCGCGAGCACGATGGGCAGGAAGACGATCAGGGTGGCGCGCACGTCGCGAAACGCGATGGCCACGATGCCGAGCACGAAGATGGCCGACAGGGCGCTGGTCCAGCCCAGGTCCTGGGTGATGATCCGCGCGTCCTCGACCGAGTGACGGTGGGCACCGCCGATCCAGGCGATTCGGATCGAGGGGTCCGGCGGCGGATGTTGGGCGATCACCGCCTGGAAGTCGTCGTAGAACTGCTTGGCGAACTCGCGGTCGTGAGACGTCTTGACCGGTCGCAGCACCAGGCGCGCGGTGCGGCCGCTGTCGTCGACCAGGGAGACGTCGCGGGCGCGGGCCAGGCGCTCGG
>CALATR010001110.1 GCA_937891875.1 uncultured Pseudomonadota bacterium
CCCGGCCCCCGGCCCCCGGCAACCCGGTCCACCGGCCCCCACCCGCACCGCCCTTGAGCTACCCTCCCGCCCTTCCCTTCCCTCTTCCCCGGAGCCCTCCCCATGAGCATCTTCAAGGACGACATCCTCGCCGGTCGGGTCGCGCTGATCACCGGCGGTGGCAGCGGCATCAACTTCGGCATCGCCCGGGCGCTGGTCGCGCATGGGGCGAAGGTCGCGCTGGTCAGTCGCACCCAGGAGAAGCTCGACAAGGCCGCCGCCGAGCTGTCCCCGGACGGCTCGCAGGCCAGGGGCTTCGCCGCGGATGTGCGCGACGCCGACGCCCTGCAGGCTGCGATCGACCAGACCGTCGCCGCGTTCGGCGGGATCGACATCCTGGTGAACGGCGCCGCGGGCAACTTCCTCGCCCCTGCGGCCCAGCTGTCGACCAACGCGTTCAAGAGCGTCATGGACATCGACACCCGCGGCACGTTCAACGCCGCCCGCTTGTGCTTTCCGCACCTGTGCAAGTCAGAGCACGCGGTGATCCTCAACATCTCCGCGACCCAGGCCTTCATGCCCACGCCCCTGCAGGCCCACCCGGGCGCCGCCAAGGCCGCCATCGACAAGCTCACCGAGGACCTCGGGCTGGAGTGGGGGCCCCTGGGCATCCGCGTGGTCGGCATCGCGCCCGGCGGGGTCGAGGGCACCGAGGGCATGAAGCGCCTCCTGCCCCCGGGCATGGAGGACAAGATGAAGAAGGCCCTGCCCCTGGGGCGCTTCACCACCACCGACGAGATCGGCCAGGTCGCGGTCTTCCTGGTGTCCGACGCCGCCTGCTACGTCACCGGCGCGACCCTCGTCGTGGACGGCGCGAGCGCCATGCCGCTGTCGGGCGTCTTCTGGGGCATGATGCGCGGAATGTAGCGTTCGGAACCGACTTCCTCGTTCGTCAAGAACCTGTTGACGGTGCGACCCCTGGCCTCTACCCTCCGGGACCAACGGAGGGCACATGGTGAGGAAGTCCTGGTACCTGGCGGCTCTTGCCGTCCTTGCGGCTGCGTGCGCGGCTCGTGAGGACGACCCATCCGATGACACCGGTCCGGACGTCGATCTCGACGAGGTCTCCTGCGAGGAGGCCGACCGTTTCGTCGTCTACGCGGATGCAGACGGCGACGGCTTCGGAGACCCCGATGTCAGCGGACGGGTCTGCGAGGCCGGCCCTGGCGAGGTCACCAACGCCGACGACTGCGACGACACTGATGCCGCCCTGCACCCCGGCGCCGTCGAGCACTGCGACGACGTCGACGAGGACTGCGACGGCCGGATCGACGAGGACGCGGTCGACCGCAGCGACTGGTACCGGGACGACGATGGCGACGGCTACGGCCGGGAGGGCGGCATCCTCGCGTGCGAGGCTCCTCCCCTGTTCGGCGCCACGATGGGCGGCGACTGCGACGACGAGGACGCGGACACCTACCCGGGTGCCCCCGAGGCGGTGTGCTCCAGCGAGGATCGCGACTGCGACGGCCTCATGCCACCCAGGGTGCAGATCGACAGCGGTGCCGGGTTCTCGACCATCCAGGCTGCGGTGGACGCCGCCGCGGTCGGCGACACCGTGCTGGTCTGCCCCGGCACCTACCCCGAGGCCGTCACCGTCACCCGCGATCTCTCCATCGAGGGGCAGACCCACGTCGCCGCCGACGTTCGCATCGAGCCTTCGCCGGGCTCGTTCACGTCCAGCGCCGCTCGCCTGCACCTCCAGGGCCTGACGTTCAGCGGAGGCGGCGCCGGCACGGGGACGGGCAACGCGCTCATCGGCGGCGTGAGGACCCACATCGAGGACTGCATCTTCGAGGACGGCACCTCGGACTACGAGGGCGGCGGCCTGAACTGGGGCGGCACCGACCGCACCGGCCGGACCACGCTGCGCATCGAGCGCACGACCTTCGAGTCCAACTACGCCGACTACGGCGGCGGCGGACTGACCACCGCCAGCTGGGGGCCCTACGCCGTGCGCCTCGAGGACGTCGTGTTCCGCGACAACACCGCAGGCTACCAGGGCGGTGGAGCCAGCCTCGCCACCCTGGACCGCGAGGCGCCGGACCGGGTCGACATGGAGCTGGTCCGCGTCACGTTCGAGCGCAACGACGCGGACTACGAGGGCGGCGGCCTCGCCATCGGCGGCTGGCGCCAGCAGACCGTGCTCCTCGAGGACTGCGAGTTCACCGACAACACCGCCGGCTACGAAGGCGGCGGGGCCTCCATCGACGGCTGGTCCCCGACCGACCTGACCGTCCGCGGCAGCCGCTTCGAGGCCAACGACGGCGCGGGTCGCGGAGATGCGCTGCAGGTGGGCTCCTGGTCCGACGATGTCGTCGCACTCGAGGAGATCGAGGTGGTGGACAACATCTGCTCCAGCTCGACCGGGCGCTGCCGGGCGATCGACCTCGGCGGCTGGGGCGGGACCGAGGTCAGCCTGACCGAGAGCACCATCGCGCGGAACTCCGGTGGCATGACGATCGGCGGCCGGGGGATGTCCTACACAGCCATCGTCGAGGCGACCGCGTTCCGCGACAACGGCAACGTCGCCCTGTCCGTGGAGGGCGACGTCGAGGTCATCGGCGGATCGTTCTGGACGAACCTGCGCGGCCTCACCGTCTCGGGCGACCTGTTCCTCGACAAGGTCGACCTCGGCAGCGGCGCCAGCGACAACGTGGAGTACGACCTGTCGACCTCCGGCGCGTCCAGCTTCTACCCGGGCGTGACCTCGCTCTCCTGCGTCAGCGGGACCTGCACCCCGTGAACGCCCGCTGGCTCGCCCTGCCGGCCATCCTCCTTGTCGCGTCAGCTTGCGGGGAGGACGCCTGCCCGGGACGGCGACAGACCGCATTCCGGGACTTCGACCTCGACGGCTACGGCGACCCTGCCCATGCCGAGCGCGTCTGCCCCGGCACCGCCGGCTTCGTCGACAACGATCAGGACTGCGACGACACCCGCGGCACCACCTTTCCGGGCGCAGAAGAGCGCTGCGACGGTCGTGACCAGGACTGCGACGGCATCATCGACGAGGACGGCATCAACCCTGCCGCCTGGTACGCCGACCAGGACGGCGATGGCTACGGCGCGGGCGCCTCCACGCTGGCCTGCGACCCACCCGCAGACGGCATGGTCGACCGCGGTGACGACTGCGACGACTTCGATCCCGACCGCCACCCGAACGCCGACGAGCCCTTCTGCTCGACCACGGACCACAACTGCGACGGCCAGCCACCGCGGCCCATCGCCCGCCCCGACGGCACCCGCTACCGCCACCTGCCCGACGCGATCGCGGACGCCCTCGACGGCGAGACCGTGCGGCTGTGCCCCGGGCGCTACGACAGCCCGGTGGTCATCTCGACCAACCTCGCCATCGAGGGCGTGACCGGTCTGCCCGAGGACGTCGTCATCGAGATCGGCGAACGGCCGATCAGCGTACGAGCCGGTCGATTCACGGCCTCCGGGGTGACGTTTCGGGGGGACGGCGTCGTCCGGGACGTCGGTGCAGGCATCGCCGTGATCCGCACCGCACGCCTGACCCTGGACCACTGCATCGTGGAGGGAGGGGCCTCGGAGCGCGGCGTGGGGGGCATCTCCTGGGACGGAGACAGGCCGGTCGACGGGCCGGAGGTCGCCATCCGGGACACCCGCTTCGTCGGCAACCGGGGCCTGACTGCCGGCGCGCTGCAGCTCTGGAACGCCGTGCCCTACACCGCCGTGCTGGAGCGGCTCAAGGTGGAGGACAACCACGGAGCCAGCGGCAGTGGAGGCCTGGTCGTGGCGAGCAGCTCTCAGGAGGAACGCCTGCTGGAGGTGATCGTCCGAGACAGCACCTTCCAGGCAAACACCTCCGAGAACGGCAACGGCGGGGCGCTCGACGTCGGCGGACACGGACGGCTGTGGGTGACCTTGGAGGACAGCACGTTCGCTGACAACGAGGCACGAGCGGCCGGCGCGATCGACATCGGCAGCAGCAACACGAGCCGGACCACGTTCGCCAGGGTGGGCTTCAGCGGCAACCACGCCTGGCAGGGGGCGTCCGCCCTGCAGATCGGCTCCAACGATGCGGAGACGATCGACCTCGAAGACGTCACCTTCGAGCGCAACACCCGCGAGAGCCCCCACCACCACACGATCCGGCTGGGCGGGCACGGCAAGGCCACCATGTCGCTGAACCGGGTCACCCTGCAGCACAACGCGGGCGGCCTGGAGGTCGCCGAGACGCTGCAGCCCCACGAGGTGACCCTCACGGACTGCATCTTCGAGGACACGGAGTCGTCGGCCCTCATCGCCGGTGACACCCCCCTCGCGGTCGTCCGCGGACGCTTCCACCGCAACGGAGGGGCCATCGAGACCGGGTCGGACCTCACCCTCGACGCGGTCGATCTGGGGTCGGGTGAGGACGACAACGTGGCGTTCGATCTCTCGGTGCAGCGCGCCGAGAGCCGCTGGGACGGCGTCACCACGCTGACCTGCGTCAGCGGGCGCTGCCGACCCTGAGCCTCACAGGGGCAGCGGCTGGGCGCCCTGGATCTCCGGCTCGTCGACCGCGTAGCTGGTCATCTGCAGGCGGTAGCCGCTGGGCAGGCGCTGCATGACGCTGCGCCGGCGGGGCACGCCGAGGTCCACGATGCCGAGGGGGTCGTCTCGGTCCCAGGCGATGAGGTCGAACGCCCGGGGCTCGAACACGCCCAGCACCTTGTGGAGCACGCCAGAGAGCTCGGAAGCACTCCAGGCATTGGTCTCGAAGCTGGCGTAGGAACCGCGTTCTTCGGGCGTGACGTGCACCGTGATGTAGCGGTCCCCGCGCAGCGCGTTGAGCGAATACCCCTGGGGCTGGAAGCGGAAGTCGTCCACCTCGAAACCTTCGAGGATCTCGCCCATTCCCTCGATAGGACCAGCCTCATCACCGGACCACGGACCGAAGAGCGCCCGGGCGCGCGGGGAGAGCCCGCACATCAGCAGCTCTGCCGTGACCTCGGCGTCGCGGGCGTCGCTCTTGCGGTCCATGTGGAAGAGGAAGAGGTGGTGCTCGTCCTCGGGGCCGAACTGCCACCCGCTGCCCGGGATCAGCTCCTTCAGCCGCGCCGCGTCCGAGAGGAAGTGGGTCGGCTGCTGGTGCGGGAAGACCTCGTTCTTGCGCTCGTAGATGAAGAAGTCGAGCGCCTCGTGCCCGCCCAGCCGACGCACGACCAGCTCGGCGGCGTCGGTCAGCCGGGTCGTGCCGCACGTGATCATCAGCGCGCGGTCGGACCAGACGAAGAGGCTCGACTCCGACAGCAGGTAGGCGTCGACCGAGTCCGAGTGGATGGTGGACAGCACCTGGGCCCGCGAGGCGGCGACCACCTCGTGCCAGAACGCAGCCCCCAGCTCCCGGAGGTCCGGACCACCGGGAGCGCACACCAGCTCGAACTTCTTCTCGGTGCCTTCGAACACCATTCTCAGATGTCCTCGATGATCTGGTTGAAGGTGTCGCTGGGGCGCATCGCCGCGGAGGCCTTCTCGGGATCGGGCAGGTAGTACCCGCCGATGTCCATGGCCGTGCCCTGGGCGCCGTTCAGCTCGGCGACGATGGTCTCCTCGTTGTCGGCCAGCACCTCGGCCACGGGGGCGAAGCGCGCGGCGAGCACGTCGTCCTCGTCCTGGGCGGCCAGCGCGAGGGCCCAGTACAGCGCCAGGTAGAAGTGGCTGCCCCGGTTGTCGAGCTCGCCGACCTTGCGCGACGGCGAGCGGTTCTCCAGCAGGTAGCGGGTGGTCGCCTGGTCCAGCGTGTGGCCGAGGATCCGCGCGCCCTCGTGTCCGCCCTGGTCGGCCACCTGATCAAAGGACACGGCCATGGCCAGGAACTCGCCGAGAGAGTCCCAGCGCAGGTGGTTCTCCTTCTCGAACTGCTGCACGTGCTTCGGGGCCGAGCCACCCGCGCCGGTCTCGAACAGGCCACCGCCGTTCATGAGCGGCACGATGGACAGCATCTTGGCCGAGGTGCCGACCTCCAGGATCGGGAACAGGTCGGTCAGGTAGTCACGAAGCACGTTTCCGGTGACCGAGATGGTGTTCTCGCCGCGGCGGATCCGCTCGCAGGTGAAGGTGGTCGCGGCGACCGGGTCCATGATGTGGACCTCGAGGCCGCTGGTGTCCTCCTCGCCCAGGTAGCGCTCGACCTTCTTGATGAGCTGGGCGTCGTGGGCGCGGTTGGCGTCGAGCCAGAACACCGCGGGCCAGCCGGTGGCCCGGGCGCGGCGCACGGCGAGCTGGACCCAGTCCTTGACCGGGGCGTCCTTGACCTGGCAGGCGCGCCAGATGTCGCCCTTCTCCACCGCATGCTCGATGAGCACGTTGCCATCGGTGTCGACGATCTTCATGACGCCGTCCATGGCGACCTCGAACGTCTTGTCGTGGCTGCCGTACTCCTCGGCCTTCTTCGCCATCAGGCCGACATTGGGCACGGTGCCCATGGTGCGGGGATCGTAGGCCCCGTTCGCCTTGCAGTCGTCGATGACCGCCTGGTAGAGCCCGGCGTAGCTGCTGTCCGGGATCACCGCCTTGGTGTCGCGGGTCTTGCCGTCCTTGTCCCACATCTGGCCCGAGTTGCGGATCATCGCCGGCATGGAGGCGTCGATGATGACGTCGCTGGGCACGTGCAGGTTGGTGATGCCGCGGTCCGAGTCGACCATGGCCAGGTCCGGGCCCTGGTCGTAGGTGGCCTGGATGGCGGCCTCGATGGCGCTGCGCTGGTCCGCCGGGAGCTCGTCGAGGCGACCGACAAGATCGCCGAAGCCGTTGCGCGTGTCGACGCCCAGGGCGTCCAGCTGGGCGGCGTGATCACGCATGAGGTCGGCGAAGTAGGTGTCGACCGCGTGGCCGAAGATGATGGGGTCGCTGACCTTCATCATCGTGGCCTTCATGTGCAGGCTGAAGAGCACGCCCGAGCTGCGAGCGTCGTCCACCTGAGCCTTGAGGAAGCCCAGCAAGGACTTGCGACTCATGTAGGTTCCATCGATGATCTCGTCCGCCTCGAGCTTGACCTGCTTGAGCTTCTTGACGGTGCCGTCCTCGCCGTGCAGCTCGATGCTGACGGTCGTGGGCGCGGAGACGGTGACGCTCTTCTCGTTGTGGCAGAAGTCGCCGTCCTGCATCGTCGCGACGTGGCTCTGGCTGTCCTTCGACCACGCGCCCATGCGGTGCGGGTTGGCCTTGGCGTAGGCCTTCACGGCGGGCGGAGCGCGGCGATCGGAGTTGCCCTCGCGCAGGACCGGGTTGACCGCACTTCCCTTGACCTTGTCGTAGCGAGCCTTCAGAGTGGCCTCGGCATCGTTCTGGGGCTCTTCGGGGTAGTCGGGCAGCGCGTAGCC